>JAAELM010000489.1 GCA_024226635.1 Oceanicoccus sp.
CCAGAATAGCCAATTAGAGTAGCTAAAAATAAGATAGCCAATTTGCATTGCTCTATTTATTTATTGGCCAAAGGTTTATGCTTGGCCAATTGACCTATACTCTATTTAGCTACTTTCGCTAAAGCTGTATGTAGCCTATGTCTTATGCTGATTCTCTCTTAAACTCTACTAGCGAAAAAGTACAGAACCCGAAGAGGCTCGATAGAATCGAAATACTGATAACTTGGCTATCTAAATTTTCCATAAGTGCTAAAAATTGATAGCAGAAGGGACGGAAGAACCAACTTGATACTTTGAATGCCTCCCCTTAAGTTTAGCTCTGATTGAAGATGAGTGTAGAAATGGCTGTACAGCGCCCTTTGACGACTTCAAACCGTGCTTAACCCGGTTTTCCGTTCCGTTGCACCTTAGACCCCAGGATGCACTGAAGACACTAGTTGATATCATGCAAGATCCAAGTCACCTACAGCGATTGAAAGCGGCTGAAATGATACTGGTACGCGGATATGGCGAAGCGAAGCCAGAGGCAGAAAGTTACCGGATTATCACAGATTTTATGAATGGTGATATTTCAGCAATTACCGCTTGTCTAATGCTAGAGGCAGAAGGCTTAAAAGTACCAGAGATTTTGAGTAAATATTTCAAACGCGAATTAGACCGGAAATGCTTTCATCCATTTGAAGATTTTATCGGCCAAATGATCACTGTGCCACCAGAAGACTTACCGCGCAGCTAATTGGGTCTATCGGAACAAAGGTACCAAATGCACCACACGAAAAGTTGCAACTATATGGTTTTTGAAGATAAAGCTGGTTTTTATTAGGACTTTGAACCCCGTGACCGGCAGGTTATTAATGCAGATCGGTCAGTCATTAACTATTGCCGAATATATGGGTTAATCCCCACTCGAAAACTCCACAGATCCGATATCACAGTAATCATCACCAAGGTTAACCACCGCGATGTTTCCAGTTGTGGTTTTAATCGGCATCATCATACCATCTTTACGGGGTTTTCCCCTCTGGTCCGTACCCAGGCACACGGCTTCATCTGCCCCATCAATGGCTGGGCTACCTGACACCAGGGCATGGGTTTGCACACAGGCCGCAGTGGAGGGTGCACCGGCTTTTTGTTGGCAACCGTTATTGGCTAACGTCGTATTAAGAATAGATGATAATGCTATGTTGTCACCCCCACTGGTGGCATTGATGTCAGTAGCGCCGGGTGTAAAGTTGGTAAAAGCATCCGTAAGTGTGAGGCTACTGTGTCCAAATAGATTGTTGTGTGCAGTGGTGAGGGTGCTAACCGAACCGAAACCACTACTAAAAATTTCATCACCATCAGTGCCAGCTGTATTGCCCGAAATAATGCTGTTGGCAAGGCTTACGCTGCTTGATAATCTGGCATAAATGCCGCCACCCTTAGTAGAAGTCGAATTGTATGACACGGTGCTGTTGGCAAGGCTCACGCTTGAGTTGTCAACAATAATCCCGCCTCCCCAGGAGGAAGTCGAATTGTTTGACACGGTGCTGTTAGCAAGGCTTACGCTGCTTGAATAGGCAAAAATCCCGCCGCCAAAATTAGCAGAATTGTTTGACACGGTGCTGTTGGCAAGGCTTACGCTGCTTGAATTGGCAGTAATCCCGCCTCCTCCATAGGAACCCGAATTGTATGACACGGTGCTGTTGGCAAGGCTTACGCTGCTGCTATTATAGGTAAAAATCCCGCCTCCCCAGGAAGCCGAATTATTTGACACGGTGCTGTTGGCAAGGCTTACACTGCTTGAATTGGCAGTAATCCCGCCTCCTCCATAGGAACCCGAATTATTTGACACGGTGCTGTTGGCAAG
>JAAELM010000490.1 GCA_024226635.1 Oceanicoccus sp.
AAACAGACTACGTGTTGCTTTGACGGGTTTGACCATGGCGGAAAAATTCCGTGACGAAGGTAAAGACGTTCTATTGTTCGTTGATAATATCTATCGTTACACACTGGCGGGAACCGAAGTATCGGCACTGCTAGGTCGTATGCCTTCTGCGGTTGGTTACCAGCCTACTCTTGCTCAGGAAATGGGTGAGTTGCAGGAGCGTATTACTTCAACCAAGACAGGTTCTATCACATCTATTCAAGCGGTATACGTACCGGCGGATGATTTGACCGATCCATCACCAGCAACCACGTTTGCTCACCTGGATTCGACCGTTGTACTTTCTCGTGATATCGCTGCTAAGGGTATTTACCCAGCGGTTGATCCACTGGACTCTACTTCACGTCAGCTTGACCCACTAATCATCGGTCAAGAGCACTATGAAGTTGCTCGTGGCGTTCAGTCAGTACTTCAGCGTTATAAAGAACTGAAAGACATTATCGCCATCCTGGGTATGGACGAACTGTCTGAAGAAGATAAGCAGACTGTAAACCGTGCACGTAAGATTGAGCGTTTCCTATCTCAGCCTTTCCACGTTGCAGAAGTATTTACTGGTTCTCCCGGTAAGTATGTTTCTCTGAAAGACACTATCTCAAGCTTCAAAGGCCTGTTATCAGGTGAGTACGATCACATTCCAGAGCAGGCGTTCTATATGTGTGGTGGTATCGACGAAGTACTTGAAAAAGCGAAGTCTATGTAAGAAGCGCGCAAGCGTTTCTTACACTTCATAACGATTAGGCGTATTATTTATGGCTATGACAGTACATTGCGACATCGTTAGTGCAGAGGAAGAAATTTACTCTGGGCTAGTAGAAATGCTCGTGGCGACAGGCTCATTAGGGGACTTAGGTATTGGCTACGGTCACGCCCCCCTACTGACATCTTTGGAGCCAGGGCCCATTCGCATTAAAAAGCAAGATGGCGAAGAAGAAGTTTACTACGTCTCTGGTGGTTTCCTGGAAGTTCAGCCGGGCACCGTTAGCGTATTAGCCGATACGGCTGTTCGCGCCGGTGATATCGACGAAGCTTCAGCGCTTGAAGCGCAAAAAGAAGCAGAACAGGCCCTGGCTAACCAGTCTGGTGACTTCGACTATGGCAAAGCAAGCGCTCAGCTGGCTGCCGCCACAGCACAACTTAGAACCTTGCAGGCCATCCGTAAAAAGATGGGCTAAACAACTGCATTAGTTCCAAAGAAAAGGGTAGCTTAGGCTACCCTTTTTTGTTTACCCGACTACAATAATAAAAACTGAAAATCTAATAAAAACGGCAACTTAGCCACAGTATTAGATGAAAAGCATCGCTACAAAGGAATAGAGAGTGACTACAGAAGTCGTAATTTTAGCAGCGGGCAAAGGCACCCGTATGCGCTCTAAGCTTCCCAAGGTTTTACATCAGCTTGCTGGTAAGCCTATGGTTGGCCATGTTATTGATACTGCAAAGAAAATTCAGGCTGGTGCTATTCATGTGGTGATTGGTCATGGGGCTGAACAGGTCCAACAAAACTTTGCTGATGCTGATCTGCATTGGGCCATCCAAAGCGAACAGCTAGGTACTGGTCATGCTGTTGCCCAGGCAATGCCAGCCGTTAAAGCTGACAGCATTGTCCTAATTGCTTATGGCGATGTTCCCCTGGTCACCGCTGAAACCTTATCTGCTTTAGTTGATGCTGCCAATGAGAATACCTTATCCCTATTAACGGTTTATCTGGATAATCCAACCGGCTATGGTCGTATCGTTAGAGAGTCAGGCGTTATTACCGCCATTGTTGAGCAAAAAGATGCCAGTGAAGAACAGCTGCTTATCAATGAAGTTAATACCGGCATACTGGCCGTATCGGCCGCAAAACTTAACCAATGGCTGCCCGCACTATCCTCAAATAATGCGCAAGGCGAATACTACTTAACGGACATTATTGCTATGGCGGTGAAGGACGGCATGACTGTTACCGCCCAACATCCACAATCAGCAATGGAAGTAGAGGGTGCAAATAATCGTCTACAAGTGGCCGGCTTGGAACGGTTTTACCAACAGCAACAAGCTGAGCGCTTAATGACTGAAGGCGCGACTTTGGCTGACCCGGCGCGAATTGATATTCGCGGTGACTTAACCATCGGCCAGGATATTTTTATCGATGTTAATTGTGTCTTTATTGGTGATGTAACTATCGCCGATGACGTGACTATTGGCCCAAATTGTGTGATTGAAAACTCTACAATTGGCAAAGGTACCGTGATCAAAGCTAATAGTATTTTAGAAAATGCCACCGTTGCAGAAAATTGTGATGTAGGTCCCTTTGCCAGATTGCGCCCCGGCTCTGTGTTGGCTGACAAAGCTAAAGTTGGCAATTTTGTAGAGACTAAAAAAGCCAATATCGGCGAAGGCAGCAAAGTTAATCACCTGACTTATATTGGTGATAGCAATATCGGCAAGGGCGTCAATGTCGGTGCAGGTACCATTACTTGTAACTACGATGGTGTTAATAAATCGACCACTAATATTGGTGATGGTGCTTTTATTGGCTCCAATAGTTCACTGGTAGCACCGGTGAATATTGGCAGCAATGCCACTGTGGGTGCGGGCTCGACGATAAGCAGCGATGTCGCTGATAACCAACTCGGCGTAGCTCGTGGCAAACAAAAAAATCTTGATAGCTGGAAACGACCGACTAAAAAATCATAATCTATTGATGTAGACCTTAGGTAAAATTATGTGTGGAATTGTAGGGGCAGCGGCCCGAAGGGAAGTATCGGCAATCCTGGTAGAAGGCTTGAAACGCCTTGAATATAGAGGTTATGACTCTGCCGGTGTAGCGATTACTGATCGTGATGGAAAAATTGGCTGTCATAAAAAATTGGGTAAAGTCGCGGTTTTAGATGAAGCCGTTTTAGAAAGCCCGCTATCCGGTACCACCGGTATAGCCCATACACGCTGGGCAACCCATGGCCAGCCCTCTGAAGCTAATGCACACCCGCATCTATCTTCCGATCAAATTGCTTTAGTTCATAATGGTATTATTGAAAACCATGAAGAATTACGTGAATCGCTAGCAGCACAGGGTTATACCTTCAGCTCACAAACCGATACCGAAACTATTGTTCATCTGGTTCATTCAAAAATAAAAACCGGTTTAAATTTATTAGAAGCAGTTAATGTAGCAGTTAAAGAATTAGAAGGTGCTTTTGGTTTAGCCGTTATTAATAAAGATGAGCCCGAGAAAATTATTTGTGCCCGTAGCGGCAGCCCATTAGTTTTAGGTTTAGGTATTGGTGAAAATTTCTTAGCCTCTGACCAGCTGGCCTTACGCCAGGTAACCGATCGCTTTATCTATTTGGAAGAGGGCGACTTTGCTGAAATTACGCCAGATAGTTATAGAATCTGGGACAAAGAGGGTGCAGAAGTAGAGCGCGAAAAACTGCATCTAACGGATCAGGCTGAATCAGCCAGCAAAGGACAATACCGCCACTATATGCTCAAAGAAATTTATGAGCAGCCAAAGGTTATAAAAAACACTTTGCAAGGTCGCATTGGTAAAGATCATATTTTAGAACAGGCATTTGGCACAGAAGCCAAGGCTATTTTAGATAAGACTAAAGCGGTACAAATTGTTGCCTGTGGTACCAGCTATCACTCAGGTATGGTGGCCCAGTATTGGATTGAAGGTATTGCGGGTATTCCCTGCCGCGTCGAAGTGGCCAGTGAATTCCGCTATCGGAAATTTGTTGTTCAAGAGGATACCTTACTCGTTACTATTTCCCAGTCAGGTGAAACGGCCGACTCATTAGCTGCCTTACGTTTAGCAAAAACCTTAGGCTATGCTTCCACCATGACCATTTGTAATGTTGCACAAAGTTCATTAGTCCGCGAATCCGATTTAGCGTTAATGACTGAAGCTGGGCCAGAAATTGGCGTGGCTTCAACTAAAGCGTTTACCACACAGTTAGTTGCGCTTATGTTATTAACCGTTGCCCTGGGTCGCCGCCGAGGTTTGAGCAAAGAAAGCGAGGCAGATATTGTTAAGGCTCTTCATGGCCTGCCGGACTTATTGGAAGAAACCCTGGCGCTGGATAAACCTATCCATAAGATGTCCGAAGCTTTTGCCGAAAAAAATAATGCACTATTTTTAGGTCGTGGCGCACAGTGGCCCATCGCTATGGAAGGTGCACTAAAGCTGAAAGAGATTTCCTACATTCATGCAGAAAGCTATGCGGCTGGCGAATTAAAACACGGTCCATTGGCGTTAGTTGATGCCGAAATGCCGATAATAGCCGTGGCACCCAATGATGAATTGCTGGAAAAGCTCAAATCCAACCTCGAAGAGGTGCAGGCACGTGGCGGTGAACTATTCGTTTTTGCCGATCGAGCCTCAGGTTTTAGTAGTGGTGACGGTCTCCATGTTATCAGCGTGCCTCATGTCGCTGATGCCATTGCTCCGATTATCTACACCATCCCGCTACAGCTATTGTCTTATCATGTCGCTGTGTTAAAAGGCACCGATGTTGACCAGCCCAGAAATCTGGCGAAGTCAGTCACTGTAGAATAAGAAATCTCCGGCCAATAGCGTACAATGGCACCTTTCTATGATTGAGATGTTGTGATGGAAAGAGTGATTGCCGAGTTAAGGGCCTGCTGTGAAGATGTGCCTGTCCCCCTCGATTTGCCGGATATGGACGATATTATTGATGCCGAAGAGCAAATACTGGTATCGCTGGATAGTGAATTCCGGCAATTTATGCTGACGGTTAGTGATGTGATTTACGGAACGATGGAGCCGGTGACGGTTGCAGACCCCAATTCCCATACTTATTTACCGGAAGTTGCAGCAGTGGCCTGGTCACTGGGCGTGTCTCGTGAATTGATCCCCCTATGTGAATATCGTGGAAGCTACTATTGCACCAATGAAATAGGCGAAGTCGTTTTCTGGGAAAATGGCGCCGTTACCGATGAAGACCCCTGGGCCGATGTGTGGGTATGGGCAGAACATGTTTGGCTAAATAGTTAATTGGATAATTTACCGATACTTTATAGCTTTCGTCGCTGCCCCTATGCCATTCGCGCACGAATGGCTCTGTTATCCAGCCAGATAGCCGTAGAACTTAGGGAAATCGTACTGCGGGATAAACCCGCCTCAATGCTTGAGTATTCTCCCAAAGGAACCGTACCGGTTTTGGTGTTAAGCGATGGCCGTGTACTCGATGAAAGCGGGGACATTGTGAATTGGGCGCTGCAGCACAATGATCCCGAGCAGCTTCTCAGGGCAGACCAAACCCTAATCCAAAAACTTATCGATCAAAACGATGGCGACTTTAAAGCCAGCCTTGATCGCTATAAATATGCAGATCGCTATCCTGAAAAAACCATGGAAGAGTATCGTAATGACGGTGAGCAATTTTTAGCGGTGCTGGAACAAAGGCTTAGTGGCCATCGTTATTTAATCGATGATAAGCCTTCCATAGCCGATATCGCTATTTTCCCTTTTATTCGCCAGTTTGCCTTTGTAGATAAACCCTGGTTTGACCAGAGTCAATACAATAATCTGCAACTATGGTTAACTGGTCTTTTAGACTCTGCAATGTTCGACCGCTGTATGCAAAAAAGACAACCCTGGAAACCTGGAGATACCACCGAAGTTTTTCAATAATCGATTTAATCAATGAAGAGGGAAAGATTATGAATAGCGAATTACTGATCGGATTTTTTGGTTGGGGGGCAGTGATTAATTATCTACTGCTATTACTTTGGTTTTTGTTCTTTTCAATCGCCAGAGACACGGTATTTAAGATTCACAGCACTTGGTTTAAATTATCGGAAGATGGTTTTGATACCATTCACTACTGTGGTTTAGGAATATTTAAACTGTTGGTGTTTGTATTTTTTTTAACACCTTATCTGGTGTTGCGGTTTTTTGCCTGATAAACCGCCGCCGTTATCCCTGCCTTCCACCGTCATTCCCACGGAGGTGGGAATCCAGCTTACGGCCTAGTCGTAAGCACTGGGTCCCCGCCTGCGCGGGGACGACACAGAGTCTATTTTTCCAATACAATATTGACTAAAAAGTAAATTGCCCCATACCAGACAATGGTCATTAAAATTCCCACCGCAATAAACTGCGAGGCTTTACCGCGCTTAAAGTCTCGTTCTTTGTTCTTTTTGCTTTGCACCCCAAAAAACGAAGCTAAAACACTGCCGACCATTTGAAAAAAAGAGAGTGGCTTTTCGGTGTCGGCATTGTCATTTTCCATCATTACTTCCTGCAGAGTCATTTATTCAACAAAAGCCCTTTCAATCACATAATGGCCAGCATTACCGCGTCGGGCTTCTTGTAAACCCTGTGCATCCAAAATTGCACAGGTATCTTTCAGCATACTGGGGCTGCCGCAAATCATAAAGCGATCGTCTTCTTTATTGAAGACGGGCAGGCCAATATCACTGGCCAGTTTACCACTGGCTAACAAATCCGTAATGCGGCCTTCATTCTTAAAAGCTTCACGGGTTACTGTGGGGTAATAAATTAACTGCTGTTTAATTTGCTCGCCAAAGTATTCATTCTCTGGCAGGTGCTCATTAATCGACTCCTGATAGGCCAGCTCATCCACATAGCGGCAGCCATGAGTCAGGATAACCTTGTCATACTGCTCATAAGTCTCAGGGTCTTTGATAATACTCATAAAGGGAGCCAGGCCAGTGCCAGTACTAATAAGATACAGGTTCTTGCCCGGCAGCAGGTTGTCCAGAATCAAAGTGCCCGTAGGTTTGCTGCTGACCAGGATATTGTCGCCGGGTTGAATCTTCTGAAGCTCAGAGGTTAGGGGGCCATCCGGTACTTTAATGCTAAAAAACTCCAGCTCATCTTCATAGTTGGCACTGGCAATACTATAAGCTCGCATTAATGGCTTACCTTCTCGCTCCAGCCCAATCATGGTGAAATGGCCATTCTTAAAGCGAAAGCCGGATTGTCGGGTGGTTTTAAAGCTGAATAGCGTGTCTGTCCAGTGGTTAACGTCGGTCACTTGTTCGGTCAGTAAGTTGCTCATGGTGGTTCCTTAATCTTGCCGTTGATTCATGAGGTTAGAGTAAGGGGGGTTGATATATTAGTAAAACGGGTTATTCTTGTTTATATAATCGGATTTACAGATATAGAGCTATGCGTTATACCCTCAGACAACTAGAAGTCTTTCTTGCCACCGCCCACTTTGAGAATGTCACTAAAGCGGCGCAAAGCCTCGCTATGTCCCAGTCTGCGGCGAGTGGGGCGCTTAAAGATCTTGAGCAACAGTTTGATATGCAGTTGTTTGACCGGGTGGGCAAGCGCCTGCAGGCTAACGAACAAGGCTTGTCACTGCGGCCGAAAGCGCAGGCCCTGATTGAACAAGCCAGGGCGTTAGAGCAGGAGTTGGTTAACCACAAAGATATTGGCCATATCAAACTGGGTGCAACCCTGACCATTGGTAACTATCTGGCGGTGGGTTTAATCGCCGAGTTTATGGGTGAAAACCCCGGGGCAGAGATAGAACTGGAAGTTGCCAATACCGAGTCTATTGCCAGGCAGGTACTTAACTTTGATTTAGACCTGGGCTTAATAGAGGGTGAGTTCCACCACGCCGACCTGGAAGTGAGTCACTGGCGTGATGATGAGTTAGTGGTGTTTTGCGCACCCGATCACCCGTTGGCTAAAAAGGCATTACTGGATGATGATGACTTGCTTGCTGCACAATGGATTCTTAGGGAAACCGGGTCGGGTACCCGGCAAGGTTTTGACCGCGCGATGCATGGCCTCTTAGCGGAGCAGACCATTAAGTTGGAGTTACAACATACCGAAGCAATCAAGCGGGCAGTAGAAGCGGGTCTTGGTATATCCTGTTTGTCTGCTATCACTTTATCCGATGCGTTTCAGCGCGGCTCCCTTATTCCCCTGCAAGTACCCCACCGGGATTTAAAACGGGCGTTTTATTGTGTACTGCACAAAAACAAATATCGCAGTGCAGGTATCCAGCGCTGGTTAGCGCTTTGCCGGCGACATTTAAAATAAGACCTAATTGTAATTGACCCAGCTATTTAAGGCGGGCAAACGAAATTGCGTGCCATTCATATCCAGTACAATACTGTCATTTAATATAGCAATCAGCCTCAACCCCGGCGCCACTGGAGTGCCGACTCGGGCAATGCTTCCATTCAGTTTTACAAAACCTGCGCCATCTTCCGCTGAGTAGACATGCACCTCATAATTTATGGTGGGTATTCCCCGCTGAAAACGCGTTGAGCGTTCAGTGATTAAGGGGATTTGTTGCAAAATAAACAGCGTATTATCCACCTCTTGTTCAACTACCGGCTCAGTAACAGGTGGCGTACTGACGATAGATTTTTTAACCACCGGTGCTTCTTTCACAGGTTTTTTATATAAAGCATTTATCGTGGTGTCGGTTTCAAGTTTTTCAGTAGCTTTGGTAACAACCGACTTTTTAACAACAGGTTCAGGTTCTGCCGGCCTGGGTTTAACCGGAGCCGGCTGGGCTGGTACAGGTGTTGTTGGTTTTATTGAAGTTATTGAAGTTATTGGAGCTACTGGAGTAACGGTTTCATCCGGCCATTGTGAATAGGCAAAGACTGCAATGGCAGTTGCAATGATAACCCCCTCTATAATCCAGCGCCGAATCGGGCTGCTAGTTTGAAGGGCAGGCCCATGACTGGCATGGAGGTTAGGGATATGGTTTTCTTTCGCTCTTTCCCGGTCGGCACGATTCAGGGCATCAAGTATCAATGACATGCTTAACCCTCCGTCGCTGTATTATCAGTCAAAGGATTAAGCGTTGTGGCTTTGTTTAACCGCTCATTAAGTTTTAGTAAAGTTTTTAAGCCGACAACACCATCATCTAATAACTGATTATTTTTCTGGAAAATTTTAACCCGCTGCACGAGTGCCGCATTAAAAGTAGCTTCAGCCAATAATGAATTTTGGTCATCCAGCTCGGCAAATTGCTGCGCCAGCCATTTCACCATCGGGCCGCTATATTCTGCAGAAAAAGGTTTGCTATAGCCCGGCGGCGGTGTCCAGATAAACATAAAATCCCCAGTCCAAATTTCGCCAATAGCCGATAGGGGGACTTCCACGATTTGATTGTTCAGCTGCACCGTGGCCTGTTGATTATCAATAGCAACCAGCGTCACATAGACTTGCATTTTGGCGGCGGTAATCATCGATAAAACCGCAGGTCGGTTATATTCCATTAATTCTTGCCAGGTTTTTACCGTCAGCCGTTCACAGCGTGGGCTGGTATAGCCTTTCTTGTTGCAGTCGATAGTTAGCGTAGTGGTATCTATTTTAAGTACAGAAGCTAATTCATTGATCGCTTGCTGTTCGTTATTGATCCAGATGGGTGTGGCAGGGACGGGTTTAACAGGTATGGATGGGGCCACTATCACAGGTTCTTTAATGTCTGGCGTGGCTACAACCTTAGGCGCAGCTTGTTCTATGCTGGCAGTGGGCCATGCCCACCAAGCGGCTGCGATACAGATTGCTGCTACCAGGCTGGCAATAATGGGCCAAAAGTTTTTCGGCGCATGCAGTTCGATATCATCTTCTTCGCCCATCACTTCGGTAATCGCCTGTTTTAACATAGCGCGATCAACCATAGTTTTATTTTGCCCATAAGTGCCCAGCAACATGCGATCACATAACACATTAATAATGCGGGGTACGCCGCGGCTAACGGTATGAATACCTTTAACCACTTTTTTCGGGAACAGGGTTTGATTGGCGGGTAAGCCAGCAACCTGTAGGCGATGACGGATATAAGCATCGGTCTCGGCAAGATTGAGCGGCTTTAATTGGTAGCGAGCGGTAATACGTTGGGCGAGCTGTCTTAGCTCGGGCTTGTTGAGCAGGGCGCGTAACTCAGGCTGCCCCACCAAAACAATTTGCAGCAACTTCTTGGTGTTGGTTTCAAGGTTGGTTAACAGCCGTATTTGCTCTAACACCTCAAACTGCAAATGCTGTGCTTCATCAATCAACAGCACGGTATTGCGGCCGCTGGCATAGTTGCTTAATAAAAACTGATGCAACTTATCCGTTAAGACTTTAAGACTTTGCTCTCCACTATCGTACTCGATCCCCAGCTCATCACAGACGGTAGCCAACAACTCAACCGCGTTGAGTGCCGGGTTGAGGATTAGGGCGATATCGGTATTGTCGGGAATTTGTTCTAACAGGCTTCGATTAACCGTCGTTTTACCGGTTCCCACTTCGCCGGTTAGCAGAATAAAACCGCCGCCCACACCCACACCATAGAGCAGATGGGCCAGAGCATCCCGATGGCGGGCGCTCATAAAGAGGTAGCGTGGGTTTACCGCTATAGAAAAGGGCGCTTCTTTTAAACCAAAGTAGCTGTGGTACATAAGCTCTGGCCTTTAATGCCTGTGGCTAATCGACTAATAAACGCGGCTTATTATGCATAAATCCGCCATTTAAAGCTATTGCAGCCCCCGTAAACACTGAATATTGGCCAGATTGATCGGAAATTCGCCCTGCGCCGTATATGAAAAAAAGTGGTTCTTGGGAGAAATATAATGAGCTCAGAAAGTGCAGCGTCCACAAAGCCTCAAGTCGGTATCGGAGCTTGTTTGGTCGGCCATGCTGTTCGCTATAGTGGCGATGCTAAAAAGCGCAGTCATGTATTGGAAAAGCTGGCTGAAACCATGGATCTGATTCCACTATGCCCAGAGGTGGCCATTGGTTTACCTGTACCCCGTGAGCCGATCAGAATTGTTGAAAACAATGAAGGCATCTATGTTAAGGACAGCGAAACACAAACCATTGAATATGCGCAGCCATTAAGAAATTTTGCCAATGAGATGACAGCAAAGCATCGGGAATTTGCCGGTTATGTTTTTGTAAAAGGCTCCCCCAGTTGTGGCTATGAGCGAGTTAAACGCTATAACGATGAAGGCAATGCCTTAGCCAATACCGGTGTCGGTGTTTACGCGCAACAGATAATGGATAATGATCCTTTACTACCCGTAGAAGAAAATGGTCGCCTGCATGACCCCAACCTGCGGGAAAATTTTGTCCGTAGGGTGCATGCCTATCATGAATGGAAGCAATTAAACAAAGTCGGTGATATACCAACACTACACCAGCTCAGCCAGTTTTACTCCCGTTATAAATATTTGGTGATGGCACATAGTGTTACCCACTACAAGAAAATTGGCCGATTGTTATCCAAACCCGATCGTGAGAATCCGCAACAGCAGGCGGACCATTTTATTGAGCTATTAATGACGGCGCTTAAGTGTTCGGCTACCCGCAAGGGTTATAGCAATGCGCTATCACATATTAAAGGTTATTTAAAACGGGATATCAGCAGTACCGAAAGAATTTCCTTTGATCAATTAATTGACCAGTACCGCACCGGCGAGGTGCCATTAATTGTACCGGTAAAATTGCTTAATCATTATTTTAATACTTACCCTAATGATTATATAAGTCAGCAGACTTTTTTAATGGACAATGTCATTCCCGCGAAGGCGGGAATCTAGAGACGCTGGGTCCCCGCCTACGCGGGGACGACGGCGTGGGTTAATTTTCCAGTTGGCCAACAACCCAATCTGCGCATGCTTGGAAGTGGTGGATTGCAATCCAGCCTGGGCATCCTCAGCCAACGCTTCCCGACCATAAAGCCCAAGCCAGGTGCCATCGCGGCTTCATAAAATTCTCCAACATTAAAATCCTACGAGATCTTGAAGGGCTAAGGCTTCTCCAACACATGTTGCCGCTTAGCCGGCAAAACCCGCCCCCCATCAATCGCCGCCAACATATGATGAACCACCGGACTAATCACCCCGGCATCATTACGTAAAAAATATGTATGCCCCTTTTTATCCCCCCAACTATTATTAAAATTATCGCAGTCCACTTCAAAAACATTTTTTGCCAACCGCTCCTCCGACATAGACTCCGGCCCCGTCATACCCAGCCGACGCGATGCCGTTATATTTTTAAGATTGGCTACCTTGCT
This sequence comes from Oceanicoccus sp., assembly GCA_024226635.1. Classification (GTDB taxonomy): domain Bacteria; phylum Pseudomonadota; class Gammaproteobacteria; order Pseudomonadales; family Dasaniaceae; genus Oceanicoccus. The sequence continues at coordinate 12,048 of JAAELM010000490.1, forward strand.
GGCAGGCATAGCTAAATCATCATTGGCATAATACACCACCACATTTCTGGCAGAATCAGGGATATAGCGGCCGTCGTGTTCATATTCCAGGGTATGGTTAACAACATCAGCGGCCACCATAAATACATTGCGAAATAGCTGCGGCATATTGCCCGCCATATCAAACTTTACCCAGCTATTAATAGCATTGCGCAATACACGGTTACCCATAGAATGGGCTAGCACATTCATCCGGCGGCTACAGGGGTTAGGTTTTTTCGCCTCTTCTTTACGCCAGCTATCAAACAGGCCAAGCATGCGGGCAAAGGCATCACCACTGGCTCTTGAAGCCCGCTGGTCATCCCAGTAATCATCCATAAAAGCAACCGCGGAATCATCATCACAGGGCCAGATTAAAGGGACAATATGTACCAGCCCCGGGCTTAACTCGTCGAACATACTCTGTAACATCAGGGCATTGGGAAATACATCGGCTTCACCCGTATTATTAAAACCATGAATATAAAATAAAATTTGAGTTTTACCATCCAGGTCTTTTAGCTGTTGAAAAAAAGCCTGGTTGCCGATCTCAGAATAATCATCAACGCCATGCCGGCGGCAAAAGTACATATCTTGCCGGACACTGGTATTTTGCAATGAAAAATTAATGGTTCTATTTTTTTTAGACTTTGCCGATTGGCGCGGAGTGCGATTAGTGGCGAACAGCATAGATATCTCCTGACAGAATGTTTATCAGAGTTAAAAGGGTGAAATAGCACTTATGCGCTGAGCAAATGTTGGCGACTCATTGCAGATTAAAAACCAGTTATCCCCGGCAATTTTTGAGCAGGAAATCCGATGGCCTATAAGGTCCTGGCTGGCATGATCAAGCAGGTCCAGATCCTCCTGGTCAACATGGCCCTTGATCCCGCTAACAATTTTCAGTTCATCTTTGGCCGTCATTGAACTGAGAGTAATTTTATATTTTTTTCTTCCATTTCCATCAAATGTGGCATGTTGGATATTGGCGTTATAGTTACTTCTATTGAGTGTGATATCGATACTGGGGGGAGGTGTTGCAGGAAAGTGAAACTCCAGAGCGGTAGCGTCACACACATCACTGGTTGATGCTGCGGCGCAGCGAATTGTATAGGTCACCATTTGTTGAAACCTGGCAGCAGGAGAAGCGGGGTTGGGCGGCGCTTCACTGTTAACGATGGTGCTCAAATCCACCGTTTCAACCTTAACAATAATCTGTTTTAAAGGAATATTTTTAAAGGTCTGTGGAATAAGAAATACGATAACAAGACCTGCCAGATAAACCCAGGGACTAATAGAATGTATGACAGTATTTAATTTCTCAGTGGCCTGTTTTAATTTGTTCATTAGCGACATCTCCATATGGGGTGTTGGCAAGGCCCCTGTTGCGAAACAACGCTACAACCCCAGGCATTACAAACCTGCTGTGGATACACATCAAATGCATGGGCGTACCCGGCAATAAAGGCACCATAGGGACAGTAGGCATAGGCAAGCCCGATGTTGCCCATAATAAAAAACAGTATGAGTTTGAAAAAACGCCCTAAACCCCTTGCTTTGCTTATTTTCATTATTAAACCTCCGTATTAAAAAAGCTCTATCGGAAGATAAGACACTTTTAAGCCTATAATCCCCACCTGTAAAATAGAGAATACCCGGTCGGTTTAATATATTGCGATGCTGAACTTATAGCAGCGGGTGCTCTGCTTGTGGCGAAGTGGCTGGATTCCCGCCTTCGCGGGAATGACAGTTAGCTAATAGTAGTTTAAAGTCTGTGGGCTTTGTGTTTTTATAACCCCTGTTCATTAGATCAAGACGTAACATCCAGTTAATATAAATAATAAACGCTGATCAGTATTTGCGTACCAAAGGAGTTCCCTATGCTAGGTTCTGTTGATATCAAAGACCATATGCTGAAAAACCCGGTGACCATCTCCCCCGATGCACCACTATCCGAAGCGGTAAATAGTATTTTACGTCACAAAATTTCAGGCCTGTGTGTTGTTGATAGCAATAAACAATTATTGGGGGTGTTGTCAGAGCTGGATTGCCTGAAGGGTTTTATGGCCGCCACTTATAATAGCGCCAGCATTGGCAGCGTCGCCGATTATATGACCCGGGAAATCGATGTGGTCGATGTTCATGAAAATATTATCAATGTCGCCAATGATATGATGAGCAAAAGCCAGCGCCGTCGTCCGGTTATCCAGAATGGTAAGTTAATCGGCCAGATTTCCTGCCGCCAGCTGTTGCACGCCGTTAAAGAGTTTTCCAGTAACGCCAGTTACGCTTAAAAAGTCATCCCCGCGAAGGCGGGGATCTAGGTTCCCGCCTTCGCGGGAACGACGGTGCTTACCCCCGATAGAAATAAGGCGTCCACCGCGATGAAGGTGGCTTTGGCTATCATAAAGCAGAACCAGGTCAGCACCAGAGAAGCTATGGCCGGTGATTATTTTTCAATAAACACCGGGGAAAGCAAAAAGGCTTTTGATTTTTGGGGTGGCGAGTTAGGGTGAACTAGAAAGTATCAAACAAGCCTTTCAACCCCGACAACGTATCCTGCCCCCGTTGCACATTTAACGCCTCATCCTTCTCTTCCCCTTCCCACACCAAATCATCATAGGGCAGCTCATCCAAAAACCGGCTAGGCGCACAATCGATTCGTTCACCATACTGCTTACGCTTACCGCAATAAGTCAGTGCCAGCGTTTGTTTGGCGCGGGTAATCCCCACATAACAAAGCCTGCGTTCTTCTTCGATATTATCTTCTTCGATGCTAACGCGGTGGGGCAGGATCTCTTCTTCAACGCCGATGACATAGACATGGGGAAACTCCAAACCTTTGGATGCATGCAAGGTCATTAGTTGCACCTGATCCAGGGCTTCATCATCTTCCTCTTGTCGGTCCATTAGATCCCGCAGTACCAACTTGGCAACAGCGGCCTGGATATTGTCTTCATCGTCGTCGGCTTTTTCCAGGGTGGACTGCAGAGAATCAATCAGGGTGAAGACATTGGCCATTCGTCGTTCAGCCACGGTGCTGTTGGAACTGTTTTGGTGTAACCAGGCCTCGTAATCAATATCGCCAACCATTTCCCGCACGGCGGCCATACCATCGCCGCTATCACAGCGTTGGGTTACTCGGTTCATCCAGGCGGAGAATTGTCGCAGGCGTTTTACGCTGGCTTCGGGGAGGGTTTGTTCTATGCCGATTTCATCGCAGGCTGCAAACATACTGATACTGCGCTCGGTAGCGTAAGTGCCTAAGCCCTCCAATGTTGATGCGCCGATTTTACGTCTGGGGACATTGACGATTCGTAAGAAGGCATTGTCATCATCGCGGTTAATCAGCAGCCGCAAATAGGCCATGATGTCTTTGATTTCATTGCGGGCAAAAAAGGAGGTGCCGCCACTGATTTTATAGGGGATATTATGGACTTGGAATTTCAGTTCCAGCAATCGGGCTTGGAAGTTGCCCCTGTATAGCACCGCAAAGTCAGAGTACTGGCCGCTGCTCCTAACCCGGCGGTCGAGGATTTCGGTGACCACGCGCTCGCATTCAGCTTCTTCATTGCGACAGCGAATCACCCGAATCGGATCACCATAGCCCAACTCACTCCACAGGGCTTTTTCAAACACATGAGGGTTGTGGTCAATCACATGGTTGGCGGCTTTTAGGATGCGGGCGGTGGAGCGATAATTTTGTTCCAGCTTAATCAATTTCAGCTTGGGATAGTCATCCTGAAGCTGCGCCAGATTCTCCGGGCGAGCCCCGCGCCAGGCGTAAATTGATTGGTCATCATCCCCAACTACAGTTAGTTTGCCCCTGTCCCCTATGAGTAGCTGGACTAGTAAGTACTGACTAACATTGGTGTCCTGATACTCATCCACCAACATATAGTGAATGCGGTGCTGCCAGTGTTGAAGGATTTTTGGGAACTGCTGAAACATCTGCACCGGCAGCAATATCAGGTCATCAAAGTCCAGCGCATTATAGGCCTTCAAGGCCCGCTGGTAGCGCAGGTAAGCCTGTGCGCAGAGCATATCCGCAGGGCCATTGGCTTGGGCGATCGCCTGTTCCGGGGTGATCATATCGTTCTTCCAGTTGGAGATCTGGTGCTGGATATGGTCCGCCTGGTCGTTATCTTCACCGTGCTGCTGAATCAGCAAATCCTTGATCAGGGCCTGGGCGTCCTGGGCATCAAAAATGGAGAAGCCACTCTTATAGCCCAGTGACTGGTGTTCCTTGCGGATAATCCGTAGACCCAGGTTATGGAAGGTAGAAACAATCAACCCCCTTGCTGCGGGACCTGAAACCAACTGCGAGACACGCTCTTTCATCTCCCGGGCTGCCTTATTGGTAAAGGTCAGGGCGGCGATATTACGGCCTTTGGTACCGCATTCCTCAATCAAGTAGGCGATCTTGCGGGTAATCACGCTGGTCTTGCCGCTGCCGGCCCCGGCAAGCACCAAAAGTGGGCCGTCAATATACTTAACGGCTTCCAGCTGACGGGGGTTTAGATTACTCACGGATAGGGATCATCGGTTAAGAGGGGTTCACGGGCGACAAAGGGCAGGCATTGTAGCAGCGGATTTCTTGCAGTAGGAGGTCTGGCGGCACTATATATAGAAATCATATGAAAAATCTTGCATAAATACTAGAAGTTCTATTAGATGTCGCCTATAACTACTTGATATTGAAATAAATATAGCTATTTTTTGATGTTGGGAAGAAAACAGCAAGAAGAAGAGCAAGATCAGGCCCTAAAAGCCGTGGGAATTGCCAGGGACAAAACGGCCGTAAAGCCGTAATAAATCGCTTGAAGGAGCAAGCACCATTAGAGATAGGCCTTCAGTTAGGCCGCTGCTGAGTGATAGGTATTGAAATGCAAGAGTCCATGGCGCGAATACTGCTATTAGGCAGTAACCTCGCCGAATATCGCCGATTTGAAGCGATGCTGTCGTCTATACAGCAAAGCTCATTTCAGCTGCTGTGGTGTGAGCAGTTGGAAAACGGCAAGGCTGAAATAGTCTCGGGTAACTATGATGCCGTTCTTCTGGACTGCCAGCATCAGCCAGACACCGCGCTACTCTTGTTGCAAGAGACCCTGGAACAAGGTTGCCTGTTACCCATTATTGCCCTGACCGCCGAAGTTGATAACACCGCTTCCCAGCAAGCCCTGCAATATGGCGCTGCCGATTACCTCTCATTGGATAACCTCGACGATTACGTTTTCCAGCGTTGCATCGGCTATGCCATTGATAAAAGCCAGGTCGAGAAAAAGATTAACCAGCTCAACCTCTATGATCCCTTAACCGGCATTCCCAATCGCATGTTATTCCGTCAAACTATGGAGCGGGCGATTGAACTGGCCAAGACCCAACAAATTTCACTGGCGCTGTTATTAATTAACCTCGACGGTTTTAAAAAGGTTAACGAAAGCTATGGTAGCGAAGCCGGCGATCGATTAGTGGCCACCATGGCCCAACGCCTGACACGCTGTGTGCGCAAGAGCGATGGTATCGCCCGTGTTGGTGGCGATGAATTTACTTTGGTACTGGAAGACTGCCACGGCAATGATGATGTCGCTCTGGTGGCAAAAAAAGTGATTGATGTTTTATCGGCACCGTTTACCGTTGCGGGTCAGGGGTTAATTGTCAGTTGCAGTATTGGTATTGCCATTTATCCAGAAGCTGGTGAGTCTGTTGATGACTTATTAAAGCGCGCCAATATGGCGATGTTAGAAGCCAAAACCCAACGGGGCAGCCAATATAATTTTTACAACGAAGATACCAATGCCGACGCCATGTATCGGATAAATCTGGAAGCTGATCTTCGTCGCGCTTTGCGCAATAGTGAATTTGAAATGCACTACCAGCCCCGCGTTGCCATCGGCACCGGAGTCACCGTTGGCATGGAAGCGCTAATTCGCTGGCGCCATCCCACACGTGGTTTGGTGTCACCTAATGAATTTATTCCCGTCGCCGAAGAGTGCGGCTTAATTGTTCCTATCGGTTACTGGGTGATTCAACAGGCCTGCGAAGATATGCGTTTTTTCGACGAAAACGGCCACGATAGTTTAGACATTGCTATCAATCTATCCTTCAAACAACTGCAAGATAATATGTTTGTCGATACCGCTACCCGCATTATTGAACAAAGCGGTGTAGATGCCCATCGCTTGGAATTTGAATTAACCGAAACGGCCATCATGTCGAACTACCAACAGACCTACGAAGGAATGATGGCTTTAAGCAAACTCGGCATTACCTTTTCGTTAGATGATTTTGGTACCGGCTTTTCATCCTTTGCCCATATCCAGCGCTTGCCGATTTCTGCGTTAAAAGTAGATCGCAGCTTTGTGCGCAACGTGGTTAAAAATGACGACGACGGCATTATTGTAAAAGCGATGATAAACCTGGCCCATAGTTTACGTTTGCAGGTGATTGCCGAAGGCGTAGAAACGTTAGAGCAGGTGCAGTTCCTTTGGCAAAATCACTGTGACCAGGTACAGGGATTTTATTTTAGCCCTGCAGTGAGTGCGACGGACTTTAATTTGATGATTGATCAGAGAGCCACGGCGGCAGTTTAGCGGCCGCCATTGTTATTTATGTAATAACGCGGGTTTTACCCGAGTCATCAAGGGCAACAAACACAAAGTCACCCTCGGTGACCTTGGTGGGCTCCTGGGTTTTTTTATGCCTAATCCAAACCTCAACACTCACCTTGATTGAGCTGCGGCCAACCTCGGTGACATCAGCATAGCAACTAACCACCGCACCGACATGCACCGGTGTTAAAAATACCATGCCATTAATCGCTACGGTTGCTATACGTCCCTGGGCAATTTTAAGTGCAGCAATCGCGCCAGCCAAATCCATCTGCGATACCAGCCAGCCACCAAAAATATCACCGTTGGCGTTAGTGTCTGCGGGCATGGCCATGGTTTGCAGGGCGAGGTCGCCGCCGGGAAGAGGGATATCATCATTTAAATCGTTGTCACTCATAAACAATCCTTAAAAATCGCTGAAGGCAAAAAGTGTTATTACTGCGTTAATAACTCGGGGAGACCGGTAACCAGAGATGGCCACTGCGCAATCATGCCTAGTAGTAGCAGTTGAATCAATACAAAAGGGATAACTCCGCGATAAATATCCCCGGTTTTTATCGACTCCGGCGCAACGCCTCTCAAATAGAACAGGGCAAAGCCAAAGGGCGGCGTCAGGAAGGAAGTTTGCAGATTAATCGCAATCATAATTCCCAGCCAAATAGGGTCAACACCCATAGCCAATAAAATAGGCCCTACAATCGGCACCACCACAAAAGTGATTTCAATAAAATCGAGAATAAAGCCCAGCAAAAAAATCACCAGCATCACCACCGCGATAGCTCCAACCACACCGCCGGGCATTTGCTGAAACAGGTGGTGGATAGTTTCTTCACCACCAAAGCCGCGGAACACTAAAGAGAACACCGCCGCGCCAATTAAAATCATAAAGACCATACAGGTCACTTGCAGGGTAGAGCGGCCCACTTCACCCAGGCGCGCTGTATTTAACTCACCTTTTAAAGCGGCCAGCAATGTTGCTCCTAATGCCCCAACACCGGCGGCTTCTGTAGGAGTAGCAGCGCCTACCAGAATAGAACCCAGTACCGCCATAATGAGTAACACCGGTGGCATCAAGCCACCAAATAGATCGGACCAGGAGGGCGGCTGCTGATCATCAGCTGCAGGTGCAGCCTCTGGTCGCATTTTTACCAAGACCAAAAGATAAACAATATAGAGCGTGACTAAGATAAAGCCGGGCACCAGTGCACCCATAAACAGGTCGCCAACGGAAACCGTTTTGGGATTAAAAACCCCCATATTGAGTTGCGCCTGTTGATAGGCGGTAGAGAGAATATCCCCTAATAAAACCAGCGCGATAGATGGTGGGATAATCTGCCCCAGCGTGCCAGTGGCGCAGATAACGCCGGTGGCCAGCTTAGGGTCATAGCCACGATTTAACATCGAAGGCAATGACATCAAGCCCATGGTTACCACCGTAGCACCCACAATACCGGTACTGGCGGCGAGCAACATGCCGACTAAGACGACAGAGATCGCCAAACCACCTTGTACCCGACCAAACAGCGCAGCCATATTACCCAGCAACTGCTCGGCAACTCGAGATTTTTCCAGCATTACACCCATCATCACAAATAACGGCACTGCAATTAGCGTGGTGTTTTTAATGGTGCCAAACAGGCGGTTAGGCATGGCGGTTAAAAAGGAGGGGTCAAAATGACCGGTAATAATACCTGCCCCGGCAAAGACCAGCGCGGTACCGGCGAGGCTGAAGGCGACGGGGTAGCCCAGCATCAATACCAGGCATACCGCGATAAACATAAACAGTGGAATCAACTCAATCATTAGCGGCTTCCACCAGTACAAGGGCACTGCGTAAAATGTCTGCCAACGCCTGCAAACCAAGATTGATCGCCATAATGGGAATTAAGCTTTTTAGCAAAAACACTGCGGGAATACCGCCGGGCTCCGTAGAGACTTCGCCAATGGCCCACGACTGCAACACAAAATCCCAGCTGATAAAAAAGATATACACACAAAGAGGGAGCAGAAAAATAATCCCGCCCAAACTATTAATCCAGGCTTTGCTCCTGGGTGAAAAGTTGCGGTAGAAAATATCGACCCGAACATGGCCGTCATGCTTCAGGGTATAAGCGGCCCCCAACATAAAAATACTGGCATGCAGATAGGTCACCCCTTCCTGCAAACCAATAGACCCAATCTCAAAGCCATAACGCAGTATCACCACCAGGCAGAGCAGCACCATCATCAACAGGCTTAACCAGGCCAGTACACGACCTGTCAGCTCAGAGAGCTGATCAATAAAGTGATGAATAAAGGACATGGGCATAATATTGAGGGCAAAGGTTCAATTGTGGCGGCATTATAGAATGTAGGGTGGATTACAATCCACCGCTTTCCCCCCCTTCTTAAAACGCCGTGATTTGCAAACCCTTTGTCATTCCCGCGCAGGCGGGAATCCAGCCTGCATGGTTATGCTGTTATTTCCGCTAAAGCGGAAATTGACAGCACTGGATTCCCGCCTGCGCGGGA
>JAAELM010000491.1 GCA_024226635.1 Oceanicoccus sp.
AGCAGCAGGGTACTAGTGTCAACCGGCAGGTGTTTACGGGGCAGGAGCATGATGAGAATACTGGGTTAGTTTACTTTGGGGCTCGGTATTATGACCCGGATACTGGGAGGTTTATTACTCAGGATAGTTATTTAGGGGAGCCGGGAACGCCTCCTAGTTTGCATCGGTATTTGTATGCGTATGGGAATCCGGGGGTTTATGTTGATATCAACGGCAACATTGCCTGGATAGCCGCTGGCGCCGATCAATTCTCAGAGTGGGCGGACAGTACTGTATCAACGGCAGGCGCATTAACTAATAGCAGCGCATCAAATCGAGTAATGGCTGTTGCGGCGGGTGTTGGCGCGGGAGTCTTTAAAGTTGGTGAAGGACTACTTAGGACTGCCAATTATGCCGGAAACTGGCTATCGATGGCGGCATCAACAGTTGGACTTAACAAGGACGAATGGGCACAAGGGCATGCTGAGGAATTGATGGGATCCCATAAAGCTGTGGCGATAGCAGCTGAAACGATGGTCAGCCGGGAGGGCCGAGCAAATATTGGGTTGGCAGTCTATGAGAATTACCAGCAGGTAAAACTGGGTGATACAGGAGCGATGGCGAAATGGTCTATGACCTTTTCGGAGATTGGAACAGGTGCAATGGTTCCGCCAGTTGGAGGAATGGCTACTAAAACTGGAGTAAATACAGCAAAGAATGCATACCAGCGTGCTAAACAAGCGATTCAAAAAACAAAGACGGCTGAAACACAGCCTATCAATAATGGTAACCGGGTAGGTAATGTCCAAGATAGTGTTGCTTCAGATAGCCCGATTGCGAGACAATCAATCGCTGGTAAAATACCTGACGTTAATCAATATTTTACATCAAGAACAGAATATCAAGCGCTTGTAAAGTAGACGGGGTATAAATACAAAGTTCATCAACA
>JAAELM010000492.1 GCA_024226635.1 Oceanicoccus sp.
ACCGTCATTCCCGCGAAGGCGGGAATCCAGACTGCATGCTTATGCTGTTACTTCCGCCCCCGACTAAAGCATTCGAGGGCAGGCTGCAGAAATCTACAGCGCTGGATTCCCGCCTTCGCGGGAATGACGGTTGTTTGTGGGAATGACGGTGTTTAGGAATTCCCGGATGCGCTTTGCTGCGGTGATGCACTCTTCCAGCGGCGCAACCAATGCCATTCTGATACGATTTTCCCCGGGGTTTAAGCCGTCAACAGTTCTGCCTATATAGCGGCCTGGTAAGACAGTAATATTCTGCTGGGCGAATAGTTGTTGGGCGAAGTCTACATCACTGATAGGCGTTTTGGCCCAAAGATAAAAACCGGCATCCGGTTTGGACACTTCTAACTTATCACCGAGAATATCCAGCACGGCATCAAACTTGGCGCGGTATTTGTCGCGATTGCTTTTGACATGGTCTTCGTCAGACCAGGCTGCAATACTGGCCAGCTGGTGTTGAATCGGCATGGCGCAACCGTGGTAGGTGCGGTAGAGCAAAAAAGGTTTTAGCAGGTCGGCATCACCGGCAATAAAACCAGAGCGTAGTCCGGGTAAGTTCGAGCGTTTTGACAAGCTGTGGAATACCACACAGCGACGGTAGTCATCCCTGCCTATTTCACGGCATGCCTGCAATAAACCGGTAGGCGGTTGTTGTTCATCAAAATACAGTTCTGAATAGCATTCATCACTGGCGATAATAAAATCGTATTGATCGGCCAGTGCGATCAGTTTGTGCAAGGTTTTGCTATCAAATACCGCGCCGGTAGGGTTGCCCGGTGAGCAGAGAAATAATAATTGGCAGCGCTGCCAGATATCTTCGCTGACCGCGTCAAAGTCGGGAATAAAATGGTTGTCTTCCAGGCAGGGTAGAAAGTGTGGCTCTGCTCCCGCTAAAAAGGCAGCGCCTTCATAAATTTGGTAAAACGGGTTGGGGGTGATAATCAGTGGCTTGTCACCGGTAGTTTTATTAATCGCGGCCTGGGCAAATGAAAAGATGGCCTCGCGGGTACCATTGACCGGAATAACATGGCGCTGGGGGTCGATACTGTTAGCGGTTAGCTTAAAGCGATGAGTTAGCCATTGGCCAATACGGGCGCTTAATTCCGGTAGACCTTTGGTAGAGGGGTAGTTGGCCAGTTTGTCCATATTGTCATTCAGGCTTTGTTTAACAAAGGCCGGTGGTTCGTGTTTGGGTTCGCCGATAGATAGCGCAATATGGGGCAGGTTTTCTGGCGGGCTTACCGCTGCTTTTAAAGCATTCAGTTTTTCAAACGGGTAAGGCTGTAATTGATTTAAATCAGGGTTCATTGGCTGTCGTTTTCGTTAATAATTATTTAAGCGGCGGCTTTTTTATCCAGCTCTTTGCAAATAGCTATCTGGATAGCTTCGCGCAAGTCAGGGTCTTCAATAGGCTGTTGGTTTTGATCGGTAATATAAAATACATCTTCGACCCGTTCGCCCAGGGTGGCAATTTTAGCGTTTTGTAACTGGATATTGTAATCGAAAAATATTTTACCAATACGCGCCAATAAGCCGGGACGGTCCGGTGTCATCACTTCCAATATGCTATAGGTACCCGAGGGGTCCGTGGTTAATGTGGTTTGCGTTGGCACTGAAAATAAACGCATTTGCCGTGGCGTGCGGCGTTGCATAAAGTCGATATAGTCGGTGGTTTGTTTTATATGTTCGATCAGAAAGTCTTTGATTTTCTCGGTTCTTTCCGGGTTATCGCCAATCGGTTGGCCGTTATTATCCAGCACATAAAAGGTATCCAGAGTGACGCCGGTGCCTGAATTATAGATGCGGGCATCCTGGATGTTTAAATCCAGTTGCTCAAGGCCTGAGGCCACCAGGGCAAAGAGAGTATCTTTATGACGGGCGTGAATAAAAATTTGTGTCGCCCCTTCAAAGTCCAGGTCACTGGTTTCCTTCAGTAGTACACAGGGAGTATCCGCATCACTGTGTTGGCTAATAGCTTGGGTATGCCAAACTATATCGTCAACTTTTTCCCGTAAAAAATAGTCTTCTCCAGTTTTGGCCCATACCTCATGGATTTCATCTTCAGTAAAACCCAGGTCTTCCAATTGGTCGATGGCCGCTGTTTGTGTTTCGCGAATCCAGTCGGCTTTGTCGATGGGATTTTCCAGTCCGCGGCGCAAAGCACGTTTAGTTTCGGCATACAGTTGACGCAATAAAGAGGCGCGCCAGCTATTCCAGAGGTCGGGGTTGGTGGCGTTGATATCGGCCACTGTCAGGGTGTAGATATAGTCAAGGTGTGTTTGGTCGCCAACCACTTGCGCAAACTCAATGATGACATCCGGGTCGGTAATATCTTTTCTTTGGGCTACGGATGACATTAGCAAATGGTGTTCTACCAGCCAGCAAACCAGGTTGGCATCATGTTTACCTAAATTATGGCGTTCACAAAAATGACGTGCATCTATAATGCCCAGGGTGGAGTGGTCGCCACCACGGCCTTTGGCGATATCGTGGTATAGGCCGGCTATATAGAGTAATTCTATTTTAGGCAGGCGCTTAACAACACGGGCGGCTACCGGGTATTTCTTTTTTGATTCTTCATAGTGGAAGCGGCGCATATTTTTTACCACCTCCATAATATGGGCATCCACTGAGTAAATATGAAACAGGTCGTGCTGCATCTGGCCAATGATTTTGCCAAATTCCGGCAGGTATTTTCCCAGTACCCCGAAGCGCAACATACGGCGTAATTGCAGTGCGACTTTGTGTGGAGAGCGTAACACTTCTATAAAGGCGCGAGTGTTTACCGGGTCGCTGCGAAAATCGTCATCAATCAGGTGGCGGTTTAGTCGGATCAGGCGAATGGTGGAGGCGCGGGCACCATCAATGCTGGGGTTTTGCGCCATTAGTACAAAAATTTCCAGTAAAGCAGAAGGCGTTTGTTCAAATACTTTATCATTCGTCACTTCGATATGGCCGTTGCGGACATGGAAGCGTGAATTGATTTCTTCGATGGTTTCCGCTTCAGACGCTCTTAAAATAGTCTCATCAAAATGCTGCATTAAGACATCATTAAGCTCACCGAGGGATAGCGCCCAGCGATAGTAGTACTGCATAAATTGCTCTACTGCCATTTTGGCGTTGTCATCATCGTAGCCAAACATTTTTGCCAGCGTGCGTTGATGATCGAACAGTAGTCGGTCTTCCTCACGGCCAGCTACCATATGCAGGGCGTATCTCACCCGCCACATAAAATCCATACCGCGATTAAGGATGGTAATTTCTTCTTCGGTTAAAAAACCTTTGCCAATCAGTTCTTCAACGCTGCGGGTAGAAAAATGGCGTTGGGCAATCCAGCTGATCATTTGGATATCGCGCAGGCCGCCGGGTGAGTTTTTTACATTGGCTTCCAGTACATACTCACTATTACCGTGTTTTTGGTGGCGAGCAATTTGTTCATCCCACTTGGCGCGGAAAAATTGCTGGCTGCTCCACATTTTATCGCTGCCGGTGCCGTCCATCATGGCCTGGTGCAGTGGGTCTGCGCCGCATAGCACCCTGGATGCCATCAGGTTGGTAACGATGGTGATATCTTTTTCCGCTTCCTGGATACATTGGTCGATAGTGCGAACGCTGTGGCCGATATCGAGGCTGATATCCCAGAGTAGGGTTATAAAGTCGCTGATAGGTTGTTGTAAGCGCTCTACTGCAGCCTCGTCGGATAATAAAATTAGCAGGTCAATATCTGAGTGGGGGTGCAGTTCTCCGCGGCCATAGCCGCCAACAGCAATCAGGCAGATGTCGTTGTTGTCGCCCCAGTCAAAACGTTGCCAGCTGGATTGAAGTATTTGGTCAATAAAGTTTGAGCGAGACCAAACCAGGTCGCGAATATAGGCACCTTGCTGGTACTGCTGGTGCAGGTAGTCGGTGGTGCGTTCGATGTTTTTTTTCAGCAGGGGGATGGGGGACTTGGCACTTTTTAATGCCTGGGTAAAAAGCTCTGGGTCAAAAACCGTCGCTGGAATAGAGAAGGGCTGCTCGTTCATGTGCAGTGTCTGCCTTAAATGTTCTTTAGTGATGTTAGCCTTTGTAATAAGGCTCGTCTTTACGGGCGGTCAGTACATCGACACCATCTGCTGTGATAAGAAGCGTATGTTCCCATTGGGCTGATGGGCGGCTGTCTTTGGTGGTGACGGTCCAACCATCTTTTTTGCTGAGTTTTACGTGGCGTTTACCCGCATTCAGCATAGGCTCAATGGTAAAGGTCATGCCTTCTTTCAATACCAGACCAGCGCCTTTGTTGCCGTAATGCAGCACTTGGGGGTCTTCGTGGAAAACTTCGCCAATGCCGTGGCCGCAATATTCCCTGACTATGGAATAGTAGTTGGCTTCAGCGTGTTTTTGAATTACATGGCCGATATCCCCGAGGGTGGTGCCGGGGCGAACTATATCAATGGCCTTGTAGAGGCATTCCTGGGTGATGGAGACCAGACGCTCGTTGTGTTTTAGAGGCTTGCCAATATGGAACATCTGGCTGGTATCGCCGTGGAAGCCATCTTTAATCACGGTAATATCTATATTGATAATATCGCCGTTTTTAAGGATTTTTTTCTCTGAAGGAATGCCGTGGCATACCACTTCGTTAACTGAGGTGCAGATGGATTTGGGGAAACCATGGTAGTTAAGCGGTGCCGGGATGGCTTTCTGGGTATTGACGATATAGTCGTGGCAGATCCTATCCAGCTCTTCAGTGCTGATACCGGCTTGGACAGAAGGGGCGATCATTTCCAATACTTCGGCGGCTAAACGGCCCGCTACCCGCATTTTCTCGATCTGATCGGCAGTTTTAATAGCGACGCTCATGATGTTTTTTGGTGTAACTCTTTGTAATTATAGGAAAATAATATTTTTTTGGCGGTAGGTTGTGCCGCGAGTTTGCTATTGTAAACCATGCGTGTCGGCAATAGCTAAAGTTATCTTTGTTGGTTGGGGGGGATTATAGTTGTTGTTTGATCGGGTTAGTAGATGGTGTGGGAAAGACCTGCCCACCTCAGCTCTTACATCTCGTTTACGCTTTTTTTCCTATACGAACCGTCATTCCCGCGTAGGCGGGAATCCAGCCTGCATGTTCCACTGGATTCCCGCCTTCGCGGGAATGACGGTGGGGGGTACGGCCTTCTTTAGTATGTGCCCCCAATTTCAGCCAAATTCACACAAAACCCCCCCTTTAACTTTAAGTCAGCATGGTCTTATGGTATAAAGCGCGCACTCAAATTTGGGGCCAGCCAGATCGGCCTTGAAATTGGGTAAAAACTATTAACTAAATCCGCACATATACCGTCACATTGGTCAGGGTGCCCTCAACGGATATTTGAATCCGAGCCGGGGTTGATTGATGGGGTATATGGAGGCCTAACCCGTAAAAGGTATCTATATGAGTACTCAAGTAAGCATGCGTGACATGTTGCAAGCTGGCGTCCACTTTGGTCACCAGACTCGCTACTGGAATCCAAAAATGGGCGAATATATTTTCGGCGCCCGTAACAAGATCCATATCATCAATCTGGAGCACACTGTTCCAGCCTTCAACGAAGCTTTAGCGTTTATGCAGAAGCTGTCTGTTGGTAAAAACAAGATTTTATTCGTAGGTACCAAGCGTGCCGCCGGTAAAATCATGCAAGAGCAGGCCATCCGTGCCAGCCAGCCATACGTTAGCCACCGCTGGTTAGGCGGCATGTTAACCAACTACAAAACTATCCGCGGTTCTATCAAGCGTCTTCGCGACCTTGAAACTCAGCAGTCAGACGGTACTTTCGACAAATTGACCAAGAAAGAAGCCCTGATGCGTACCCGTGCTATGGAAAAGTTAGAGCGTTCTATCGGTGGTATCAAGGATATGGGTGGTTTACCTGACGCCTTGTTTGTTATCGATGTTGACCAGGAGCGTATTGCTATCCAGGAAGCTAACAACCTGGGTATACCGGTTATCGGTATTGTGGATACTAACAGCAACCCTGATGGTGTTGATTATGTTATCCCTGGTAATGATGATGCGATCCGCGCTATCAAGCTTTATGCAACAGCCGTTGCCGATGCCATTTTAGCGGGTAAAGCTGCTGACGGCTCTGCACCAAAAAACGAGTTTGTTGAAGAAGCTCCAGCTGCTGAAGCAGCACCAGAAGCTCCAGTCGCTGAGTAAGTTCAGCCGCCTTTGAGCTTTAAAGGGGGCTGAGCCCCCTTTTTTGAAACCTTTTTTTAGTTTTCTGCGCCTTGCCCTTAAGGTTTAGCGCATGTGTTAGAGGAATAAGACGATGGCAGCTATTTCTGCAAAAATGGTTAAAGAACTACGCGACCGCACCGGTCTTGGCATGATGGAGTGCAAAAAAGCACTGACTGAAGCCGGCGGTGATATTGATGCGGCAATTGAAGAGATGCGTAAAAACAGTGGTATGAAGGCCGCCAAAAAAGCTGGCCGTACTGCTGCTGAAGGTGTTGTGGCGGTTAAAGTAGCTGACGATGGCAGCTATGGTTTGGTGATTGAGGTGAACAGCGAAACTGACTTTGCCGCCCGTGATGAAGGTTTATTAGCTTTTGTTGGTCAGGTGACTGACAAAGCGTTTGCCGACAAGCAGACCGATATCGAAGCGTTGATGGACGGTGACTTAAGCACTGCCCGTGAAGCCCTGGTACAGAAAATCGGCGAGAACATTTCTGTGCGTCGCAGCGAAGTTCTGGAATCTGACGGCGTTGTAGGCAGCTACACTCACTCAAACAACCGTATCGCGGTATTGGTATCCCTGAAAGGTGGTGATGCTGAGTTGGCTAAAGATATCGCTATGCACGTAGCGGCGGTTAACCCTCAGGTTGTTCGCGCTGAAGATATGCCTGCTGAAGCGGTTGAGAAAGAAAAAGACATCATCAAGGCCCAGCCTGATATGGAAGGCAAGCCAGAAAATATCGTTGAGAAAATGATGGTTGGCCGTATCCAGAAGTTCTTGAAAGAGAACAGCCTGCTGGACCAGCCCTTTGTTAAAAACCCTGAAGTGACCGTTGGCCAGTTGGCTAAAGATGGCGGCGCAGAAGTGGTTACCTTTGTTCGCTATGAAGTGGGCGAAGGTATCGAAAAAGATGAGACGGATTTCGCAGCTGAGGTTGCCGCTCAATTGAACGGCTAAGCGAAGTTGTTAAAAAGGGGCCTTAGGGCCCCTTTTTTCTGTCTGACTGTTATACAATCGCAACCCATAACCTATTGCTCAAGGAGTTTTTATGCCCGGCACCGACAAAAAATATAAGCGTATTTTATTAAAGCTTAGTGGTGAGGCCTTAATGGGCGATGAGGGTTTTGGTATTGACCCCAAAGTACTTGACCGCATGGCGTTGGAAATTGGCCAGCTAGTGGGTATTGGTATTCAGGTAGGTTTGGTGATTGGTGGCGGTAACCTATTCCGCGGTGCGTCGCTACAACAAGCCGGTTTGGACCGTGTTACCGGCGACCATATGGGGATGCTGGCCACTGTGATGAATGGTTTGGCCATGCGTGATGCCCTGGAGCGAGCCAATATACCTTCCCGTGTTATGTCCTCCATCCCGATGAGTGGTGTGGTCGATCACTATGATCGCCGTAAAGCGATGCGTTTCCTTGAGCGAAGTGAGGTAGTTATTTTTTCAGCGGGCACCGGTAATCCATTCTTTACTACCGATTCAGCAGCCTGCCTTCGAGGTATTGAAGTGGATGCAGAAATCGTACTGAAGGCTACCAAGGTTGATGGTGTGTATACTGCTGACCCGGTGAAGGATCCTACAGCCACTAAATATGATGAGTTGAGTTATGATGAAGTACTCGATAAGAAGCTTGAGGTGATGGATCTAACGGCGATTGTTTTATGTCGCGATCACAATATGCCGCTGCGTATTTTTGAAATGGAAAAGCAGGGCGCTTTGTTGAATATCGTCAATGGCGGTGATGAAGGCACGCTGGTTTTTGAGCAGCAATAAACGCGATATTAGATAAACATTCTATTAATAAACACATAGCGAGTTGGGAGACGGCCCGTGATTGAAGATTTAAAAAAAGATGCTGAAGAGCGTATGGAAAAAACCCTGGTCGCTCTGGGTACTAGCTTAAATAAAATTAGAACCGGGCGTGCGCATCCCAGTATTTTGGATGGTATTCGTGTGTCTTACTACGGTTCTGAAACGCCCCTTAGCCAAGTGGCGGCAATCAATGTAGAAGATGCGCGCACGCTGTCTGTAGTTCCCTGGGAAAAAAATATCGTTCCCGATGTTGAAAAGGCTATTATGAAGTCTGACCTGGGTTTGAACCCTTCTACAGCGGGCGCTGTGATTCGCATTCCCATGCCGATGCTGACAGAAGAGACGCGTAAAGGTTTTACCAAGCGTGCCAAACAGGAAGCTGAACAATCCCGGGTTTCTGTACGTAATATCCGTCGCGATATTTTGGCGGACTTAAAAGATTTACAAAAAGAAAAAGAAATTTCTGAAGATGAAGAGCGTAAAGCGCAGGATGATGTGCAGAAAATTACCGATCGCTTTATTGCAGAGATAGACAAAACCCTGGCCGTTAAAGAAGCCGACTTAATGGAAATATAAACGGCTTGCGGTCTATATTTTATCGCCATCGATACAGTACTGTTGAAAGGGTTTATTAAGCACTATGTCTGACTCATCTGGCCCGTATTCCTACAGGGAAGTCCCACGGCATCTTGCCATCATTATGGATGGTAACGGTCGCTGGGCAAAGCGTCAGGGCAAGTCAACCCCTATGGGTCATAAGGCCGGTGTGGAAACCGTGCGCACGGTTTTGCGCACAGCTAAAGATAATGGCGTAGAAATAGTTACCCTGTTCGCCTTTAGTAGTGAAAACTGGCAACGTCCCAGCCTGGAAGTCAAAGCCTTGATGACTTTGTTTTCCAGCTATCTTAAAGGCGAAATCAAACAGCTAAACCAAGATGGTGTGCGGGTGCGTTTTATTGGTGACCGCCAGCGTTTTAGCGATGGCCTGATTAAACAGATGGAATATGCCGAGCAACTAACGGCAGAAAACACCGATACAACCTTGGTAATAGCCGTTGATTACGGTGGCAAGTGGGATATTGCCAATGCCGCTCGTCAGCTGGCAGAACAGGTTAAAGCGGGCACCCTTGAACCAGAACAAGTGGACGAGACCTTGCTGGACCAATATATTTCCCTGGCAGACCTTCCTAAACCCGACCTGTGCATTCGCACTGCGGGTGAGCAGCGCATTAGCAATTTTTTATTATGGCAGTTGGCTTATTCCGAGTTCTTTTTTACCGAGACCCTATGGCCCGACTTTGGTGAAGCCGATATGCATGCGGCGTTAACCAGCTATAACCAGCGTGATCGCCGTTACGGTGGTCGTGATGACGATGATCAATCGCTCAGAGAGGTGAACTAATCGTGTTAAAGCAACGGGTAATCACAGCCGTTTTTATGATCACACTGATAGGCGTCGGGATATTTTTATTACCTCCCCTTGGCCTGGCTGGTTTAATTGGCTTGCTGGTTGTTATTGCCGCCTGGGAGTGGAGTGCTTTAGCGGGTTTACGTTTATGGCTTACCAAGCTTCTATATACCGCGTCGGTACTTATCTTGTTGGTGGCAGCTTCATGGCACACACAAATTCTAACTGCCAAACCTCAATGGGAACATATTCGCGACCTGCTTGGCCTGGGCTGCCTCTGGTGGACCATTGCCCTGTTATGGGTGCGCAGCTACCCCGGTAGTGCAGTGATTTGGCGTTCAACGCCAATGCGTATGCTGATGGGTTATCTAACTCTGGTGCCAGCCTGGTTGGCGCTGGTTTATTTGCGTATTCACGACCACGGTATCGCTTTGTTATTCCTGCTGATTGCGATGGTGGCCGCCGCTGATATTGGGGCTTACTTCACCGGCTTAAGATGGGGTAAGGCTAAGCTGGCTCCCAGTGTCAGCCCTGGCAAATCCTGGGTGGGTTTCTGGGGCGGTCTTACTGCCAGTACCTGTTTGGTGGCTTTGTTATGGTTGTTATTTGACGCTGCTGAGCATAATTTGCTGGCCGTTTTGGTGGTGGCTGTAGTTACCTCACTGGCTTCGGTACTAGGTGATTTGTTAGAAAGTATGATTAAGCGCCAGCAGGGTGTTAAAGATAGTGGCCATATCCTGCCGGGGCATGGTGGCATGATGGACCGCCTGGATAGTATGACCGCAGCATCGCCGGTATTTGCATTAAGTTTATTGTTGGCAGGTTGGTAAGACAGTATGAGTGGTGAGTCGTTACAATTGATTACTGTCCTGGGTTCTACCGGTTCGATAGGTGTCAGTACCCTGGATGTGGTGGCCCGCCACCCTGACCGTTACCGTGTTTATGCCCTGACGGCTAACAGTCGTGTTGATTTAATCCTTCCCCAGATCAAAGCCCACCAACCCCGCTATGCAGTGATGCGTGATGAGCAATCCGCTGAGCAGTTGTCAGCACAACTTAAGGCCGGGGGCCTTACCGATACCGAAGTGCTGGCGGGTGAGCAGGGTTTGCTGGATGTGGCTGGCGCAGAGGCAGTGGATAGTGTGATGGCTGCTATTGTTGGTGGTGCCGGTTTGGCGCCAACCATGGCTGCGGTGGAAGCGGGTAAAAAAGTTCTGCTGGCCAATAAAGAGTCGCTGGTGATGGCTGGCGATTTAATGATGCAGGCGGTTAAGCACAGTGGCGCTACCTTGCTGCCGATTGATAGCGAACACAATGCTATCTTCCAGTGTATGCCAGCTCGATACCAGTCTGGTGAGGGTCTTGGCCTGGCCGCGGAAGGTGTGCGGAAAATTCTGTTGACCGGTTCCGGTGGTCCCTTTCGCCAGACGCCACTGGATCAATTATCGGCGATGACAGCGGATCAAGCCTGCGCCCATCCTAACTGGGATATGGGACGCAAGATTTCTGTCGATTCAGCCAGCATGATGAATAAGGGTCTGGAGCTAATAGAGGCCTGCTGGTTATTTGATACTGGCCCTGAACATATTGATATTGTGGTCCACCCACAGAGCGTGATCCATTCCATGGTGGAATACGATGATGGCTCGGTGTTGGCCCAATTGGGTAACCCCGATATGCGCACACCCATTGCCCATGCTTTGGCTTTTCCTGAGCGTATTGCCTCTGGTGTGCCCAGCCTGGATATTATTGCCACGGCGCAGCTGGATTTTGAAGCCCCGGACTACCAGCGTTTCCCCTGCTTACGGCTAGCCACAGAGGCGGTCAAAACCGGTGCTACCGCTATGGTGGTACTCAATGCGGCCAATGAAATAGCTGTCCAGGCCTTTCTGGATGGGCGGGTTTGCTTTACCGATATCCCTGTTATTATTGAACACGTATTAACTACTATGCCCTTGGTTGAACCCTCGACACTGGCGGTTGTCCAAGAGCAGGATCTTGTGGCTCGCCAGATGGCGAATGAACATATTGATAGAACATGATTGATAGAAGGTAAAAAGGGCCCACAAGGCCAGTTGAAGCTATGGAATTATTACAAACAATACTGATTACTGTTGCAACCCTCGCCATCCTGGTAACCATCCATGAGTATGGTCATTTTTGGGTAGCTCGCCGCTGTGGCATTAAGGTTATCCGTTTTTCAGTGGGCTTTGGCAAGGCCTTATATCGCTGGCATGACAAGCAGGGCACCGAGTTTGTGATTGCCGCCATCCCCCTGGGTGGTTATGTCAAAATGGTGGATGAACGTGAAGGTGATGTGGCGCCGGAAGATTTACCTTACGCCTTTAACCGCAAGCCCGTTGGGCAGCGTCTTGCCACCGTGGCGGCGGGGCCTTTAGCCAACTTTATTCTGGCTATTTTTGTCTATTGGTGTGTTTTTGTGGGGGGTGTTACTGGCGTTATCCCTGTGGTTGGCAGTATTGAGCCTGGCTCTATTGCCGAGCAAGCTAGCCTCGAACCTGGCCAGCAGATTGTAGCAGTGGATGGTGAAGCGACCCCGACTATGGAGGCTTTGCATCTGCGCCTATTGCAGCGTATCGGTGAAAGTGGCCCGATTACCTTTTCCGCTAAGTATCCCGAGTCTGATTTAACCTATGAGTCTACTGCCCAGCTCGATGAATGGTTGGCGGGTGATGACGCTGTAGACCTAATTGGTGGTCTCGGCATCGAATTATATCGTCCCCCTGTACTAGCTATTGTTGACCAGGTAATTGCTGATAGTCCCGCTGAAACAGCAGGCCTACAAGCCGGTGATAAAGTTCTGGCCGTAGACGCAACAGCTATTGCTGATTGGTCCGAGTGGGTTGACTATGTTCGTGCTCGTCCGGGGCAGACAATGAGTATTGAATATGAGCGAGAAGGGGCGTTATTTTCTACCCTGTTGACCCCTGCCACAAAATACGATGAAAACAACGAAGCTTACGGGCAGGTTGGTGTCAGTGTGCAGTGGCCCAAATGGCCGGAAGAGATGAAGCGCAGCTTTAGTTACGGCGTGTTAGGTGCGGTTGGCCAGGCCCTCGAACGTACCTGGTCAATGAGTGTTTTTACGCTGGAATCCATTAAAAAGATGCTAATGGGACTTATCTCCCCGAAAAACTTGAGTGGGCCGATAACGATTGCTAAAGTGGCCTCCGCCTCAGCTAATTCGGGCCTTGAAGCCTATTTAGGCTTTCTGGCGCTGTTAAGTATCAGTTTGGGGGTGCTTAATTTACTGCCCATTCCGGTATTGGATGGTGGTCATATTTTGTACTTTTTGGTTGAGATGATCACGGGCAAAGAAGTCTCCCTGCGGATCCAGATGTTGGGTTACCAGTTGGGCCTGTTTATTATTGTGGGTGTGATGATTTTAGCGATTTATAACGATATCTCACGACTATAAATCGGCTCATAAATTAAGTGATAAAAATAGCCTATTGAAACGTCTTTGAGGCTCACACTTAGCCGCAATGTCGTTTATAATGGCGCGTTTGAAAAATGACATAAGAGCCTTCGTTCTTAATGTGTACGAGCGATAGAGGCCGTTACGGGAAATAAAATTGAGTATGCCGTTTGCCTTTATCGCACCGATACTGCGGTGCGGACAATGAGCATTTAGCCTGAATTGGGCCTATAAAAATATTTTGGTGTAAAACCTTAGATGAAACGTTATTTCCTGTTGTTGTTGTTTGTTGCCTTAAGTGCTGTTTCTGCACGAGCTACCGAATCTTTTGTTGTATCAGATATACGGGTTGAAGGTCTTCAGAGGATCTCTGCCGGTAGTATCTTTGCCTCCCTGCCCATCAATGTGGGCGACACTATTGATGCTGGCACAATTCGCAACAGCATTCGTACCCTTTTCCGTACCGGTAATTTCGACAATATCTATATTGCCCGTGATGGCAGCATTCTGGTGGTGACGGTAGAAGAGCGTCCCTCCATCAGCGAGATCAATATCGAGGGTAACAAGGCTATTGATACTGAATCCCTGTTAGAGGGACTAAAAGGCGCAGGTCTTTCAGAGGGCAAAGTCTTTAAGCGTTCCACCCTTGAAGGTATGAAAATGGAACTGACCCGGCAATATGTATCGCAGGGTCGTTACGATGCCGGTATTGAAACCGATGTAACCTCGCTACCTCGTAACCGTGTGGGAGTGAATATCGATATTGATGAAGGCACTACCGCCTCGATCCAGCATATTAATATCGTTGGTAACGCTGTGTATAGCGATGAAGACCTGATGGATTTATTTGAACTTAGATCCACTGGCTGGTTATCCTGGATTACCAGTAATGATAAATACGCTAAAGAAAAACTCTCTGGTGATTTAAATACCCTGAGGTCTTACTACCTCGACCGAGGCTATATTAAATTCAGCATCGACTCCTCACAGGTGTCGGTAACGCCTGACCGTGAAGCGGTGTATATCACCGTCAATATTATCGAAGGTGACAAGTATGAAGTCGGCGATGTCGATTTGTCCGGTGATATCGTCCTCCCCGAAGCGCAATTGACACCTTATATCCTGATCAAGAACGGCCAGACCTTTTCCCAGTCGGCCGTGACCAGCACAGAAGAATGGCTAACCAAGCGTTTGGGTAATGAGGGTTATAACTTCGCCAAAGTTGAAGGCATCCCCGATATCAACGACGAAGATAAAACGGTGGCGATTAAATTCTTTATCGACCCGGGTAAGCGCACCTACGTTAACCGCATTAATTTTGAAGGTAATACCCGTACCGCCGATGAAGTATTGCGCCGTGAAATGCGCCAGATGGAAAGTGCGCCAGCTTCTTCTGCCAGTATTGAGCAATCACGTATTCGTTTGGAGCGTTTGGGTTACTTTAAACAAGCTTCGATTGATACTCAGGAAGTTCCCGGCAGTGATGATTTAATCAATCTGCTGTACAGCGTTGAAGAACAATCCTCGGGTAGCATCGGCGCCAGTGTCGGTTTCTCGCAGGATAGTGGTATTTTGTTAGGGGCTAATATTCAACAGGACAACTTTCTGGGTACCGGTAAGCAGATTGGTATCGGCTTAAACAAAAGTGATTACTTAACCAATATCCGTTTTAGTTTTGTTAACCC
>JAAELM010000493.1 GCA_024226635.1 Oceanicoccus sp.
CGGATACGGCTGGTTGACAAAGCATCCCTGTAATTCGGATTACCACGTCTTATGCAATTTACGTAATAAACATGCCGATCAATAAAATCAATGGCTTACCATAACCCTCCCTTATGAACTGTAAAGAAACCTGACAGTACATCAGCAATCCCTAACAGACCGTTCTGTGCCGTTGAGTGACCCATCTCAAATATTTCTTATGTAACCAGAGCGGTCCTTTGTGATTTTATAATTAGTCAGTAGGATTTATCTCATTATGCCAAAAATAAACCGTGGTCTGTCCCCAATTATTCCATCCTCTTCATGGCGTGGATCAATCCACACCCCACCGGTTGGAAATCCCTATCGGGTATTCCGCCCTGAATAGTCATGCCCAAACTGCGGGCGGGATGGGCGCACAATGATTTAATTGGCATGCGCCTACCGGTTAGGGCTACGCCTACGCCGGGAGGATTCTGGCCCTCTCTGCTTTCTCTCCCTGCCTTGACTACCTGAGGTGCTCTTTAACCACCCCTCGTTCTGCCTGCAAACCGAGGCTGCCTGCTTCCAAGGTGAACTGGTAGCTCTAAAAACTTCTAAATGCCTGAACCTCTTTGCTGATTCGAATCAGTACGATCAATTGATCCAACTGCTGTCTCAACTCAATTAGTTTGGGGGTTTTATCCCGCTCTGCGTTGGCCTGAATAATCAAGCTCACCACTTCACGGCTGGCGTTGCGCAGGTCACTGCCCAGCGTATATTTATGGTAGCGACTGAAACCTGCCACTACCTTTTCAAAGTGAACCGCCACGTCCATCGCCTGTTTATAGATAGGCAGATGTTCGTATCGGGCCATTTATTTAATCCCGGAAAACTGGCAAAAATAATTTTTAAATTCCGCAAGGGGGTATCCCCCCCTGCACCCCCCAAAAGGGTCAAATAACTCAAATCACCGAAGCGCCAAATGTCTCCGCTTGCGCCGACTCACACCTATCAAACCAACAAGCCCCGAACCAAACAACCACACCGCCGCCGGAACTGGCACCGCGGAGACATCGCCGGAACGAACAGCCCAAGCATAGTACTCAAGGCTCTTAGTGATGTTGTACTGGTAGCCGCGATCGGTACCGAAGTACCACGCGTCGTAAGAACCGGGCGCATACTCCGTACCCGACCAGTACACGTAGGATTGGAGGTTCAAAATATCCACTCCGTCAGCACTGGTGTTTTCCAAGCAGTTGTTTGTAGCAGTACAACCCGTCGCTGTACCAGAGGTATCGTACCAACTATTGTTACCCAGGTTTTCA
>JAAELM010000494.1 GCA_024226635.1 Oceanicoccus sp.
GCATACCAGGTGAAGACGCAGGGCAAGAAGCTATTGACGAATTTAACCAAAAGCTGATGAACAAAACAAACTTGATGCAAAAACCTGAAACGCCAGAAGACTATGACAACGTTTTTAAGTCTATGGGTAAGCCAGAGGATGGGGCAGGTTATGTAATGCCAGAAGGTGTAGAGGGTAGTTACGACCATTTGCGCGAATTAGCCATTAACGCGAACATGACCAACAAGCAGTTTGAATCATTGGTTGGTTCAGTTGCTAAACTTGATGCAGCAGCAATGGAAACACAAAAAGCGCAGCAACAAGAAAGCTTAGATGGTGTTAAAAAGGAATGGGGCGCAGCTTTTGACCGCAACAGTAGCCAAGCAGTGGCAGCACTTGAAGCAACTGGTGCGCCTGAAAGTGTTATTGAGTTGGCAAAGGCAGGTAACGTTGACGGTCAAACGCTTAAATGGTTTCACGCTTTATCACAAAAGATTGGCGGCGGTGAAGGCTCAAACGCTGTAGCTGATAATGGTGGCAACCAGGTAATGACACCGGCAGAGGCTAGCGCACAGCTAACAGAGATTATGGAGAATCGAAACGGGCCGTACTGGAATACAGCGCACCCACGTCATAAAGAAATACAAGCCAAAGCTATGGGCTTGCGTAAACTTAGAGCAGGTAACGCAGCATGAACATAGCCAGAAAGGTTCGCGACTTTGCTCAGACTGTTGATATTCACTCAATGGGTTATGTTGATTTAAATAACTGTTTGGGTGAATTACGTGTGTTGCTTGCTAGGTTATCAATTGAAAAAGAGAACCGACTCAATGAGCGAGCAAAGGACGACGCGCAAGGCATACATAACGAGCAACAGAAAGAGCGGGAACAGTTTGACGCGCATGTCAGAAAGATTGTAGAAGGTAAGAA
>JAAELM010000495.1 GCA_024226635.1 Oceanicoccus sp.
AGCTGCTAGTGCAAGACCCAGGCTTCCATAAGCATCTACTGCAGGAATTTTGCTTGTCTCATATTCATTCATCGTTCGCCTAACGCCTCGTATCAGCGGTCGACAAAACGCGTAGCGGTTTGGCGATCCGACTGCATGCGCTTGTTAGAGTGTTTTTGGTGATTCACTAAACTAGCTACTCCAGTATGTGATGCTAATAAACAATAATCCTATCAGCGCTGATGCGTCTATTGCTATTCGAAGAGTCTTTCCAAATAAATTTAGCATCCAAAATGGAATGCTATGAATTACCTTTAGCAGAACAAAATGCCCCGACATACTTGGCGGAACTGAATCTCGATTGACCTTGAGTATTTTTATTCTCGGGATAAATAGAGAAATTGCCCCTAGTACAAAAGCGACTACTAAAAGTGCTACTCCTGTTATTTCAAGTAACTCCACTATTTGATTAACACTCTAACGCTCCGCATCAGCGGTCGACAAAGCGCGTAGCGGTTTGTCGATCCGTCTGCATGCGCTTGTTATGAAGCACGTCTATCTGATGGGTGATTGTTAGCTCCATCATGGATCTCTACTCCTTCAATAAGATTAGGATCAACGTCTTCCAGACACCCTAGGTTTATTCCATATTGATTTGGGTTTGACCGTCGCTTGTGATGAGTGTAGATGCCACACACTGAACAGAAATAATGTTCCGCTTCTTTGGTGTCAAATTGGTGGAGACTCAATTTGTCCTTACCCTTAACAATTTTTAATCCCGATAAAGGCACAGATCCGACAACCGCGCCTTTTCGTCGGCAAATTGAACAGTTACATCTGCGCTGCTCGACGATGCCATCGGGTAACTGAACTTCTAGCTCGACCGCACCACAGTGGCAAGTAGATTTGTGGATTGGATTTATTGCTGTTTCTCCGACTTGCTTAATCATAATGATACTCCCAGTGCTTCATAACGCCGCACTCTGCGGAAATTTGAGAGCAACAGCGAACAAATTTTCCGTAGCAGTGCCTTGTTATGCATTTTTTCGCTTTATTATTTTTGACAAGCCGTAATAGATAACAAACCAAACTACTGTACGAAACGTAATGGCTCCCATGCTTTGAATAGCCACCAAATTGCTTGTTAGGAAAAGGTACGCAACGATTATTGCTACTAGTAAATTGGCTAAAAGAACATATAGAGCTAACATTTTTCCAAATTTATCGTTTCGCCAAATCACTATTCCGACAACCAGGTAAATAAAACCCATTACAGTATTAAAGTACAGCAATGGTTTGAAGGCTTCATACCCGGGACTTGCTCCGGAACCTACTACCAAGCCAGACACTATCGTTAAAACACCAAAAGCAATAGCGATTACGGAAAGAACCAGTTGAGTTTTGCGGTTTTTATCGATTATCTACACCTACAAGTTTATGCATAACGCCAAGCTCACCGGCGAGCGTAGCGAGTCCGAGTGCAGCTTTTTGTTATGGCTGGCCCTCACTAATTTATTGACTGCTTGCACCGGTTATAAGCTTGCCACCCAAGCCAACCATGATACAACCAGCCAAACGATCGAATAGTGATTTAGACCTAAGGTAGGCGGCTCTAGGTGATTCACTGGATAGAACTAGAGTTACAACCATATACCACCCTGCCTCTACCAGAAAAACAAATGGCGGCAGAATGTAATAGATAACGACTGGAATCTTCGAGGGTAAGAGAGCCGCAAATATACTGCCATAAACTATTGCTGTTTTTGGGTTACTTACTTGAGTAAAAAAGCCGATAAGAAACGATTTTTTGAGTGAGCCTTGGCTGGTAACGCTATCATTGTCCATTGTTACAGGCTCGTTCGCCCCTCTCCAGATTCGGATACCCATATACACGAGATAGAGACCACCGGCAACTTTGAGTAGAAAATAGAGTGCTGGTATGTTGGTTAAAATTGCATGCAGGCCCATTAACGACAATGCCGCAAATACGACGCCACCAACCCCCATTCCTACAGCTGTTGCAATACCATCACTTCGAGAGACACCCATCGCCACATTAGCGACTAGAACAAAACTTGGACCGGGACTTACTGCGCCAGACAGCAAGGCACCAAG
>JAAELM010000496.1 GCA_024226635.1 Oceanicoccus sp.
ACAATCCACACAAAGCGCGGTTAAAACTTACAATATCACCATTTTTCTGATGATTGGTTGAAAGCGAAAGAATATCACTATCTTTTCCGCCAAGCACATCTTCAACAAATCCTGTTAATGCGCGTTTAGGGCCCACCTCAACAAATACACGGGCGCCTTCTTTATATAAAGTTTTCAAACCCTTTACAAATTGAACAGGGGATGCGACTTGCTGTGACAAAAGATCAATTATCTCAGGCACAACTTCTTTGCTGCCTTGAGGATAAAATTCGCCGGTAACATTAGAAATAATTGGCACTTGTGGTGGCTGCATATTCATGTCACTTAGTACGCGGCCAATTGGGCCACTTGCAGAGGCAATAATTTTTGTATGGAAAGCATGGCTAACCGGGATTAGCTGGGCATTCATTCCTGCCTCCTGGAATGCCTTAATAGCTGCATTCACAGCTTTGGTTTCACCACCGATTACAGCCTGTTTACTGCTGTTAATATTAGCTATGACCACATAACCATCAACTTTTTCGATAACCTGCCTGATCTTTTCTAATGGACCAAGAATAGCTGCCATCAGTCCATTATCATCAACGGAGATTCGGGCCATTTCAGTTCCACGGGCGCTAACAGCTTTAAGCGCGTTGCCAAAGTCTAAAATGCCTGAAGCGACCAT
>JAAELM010000497.1 GCA_024226635.1 Oceanicoccus sp.
GCGAAAGATGGTAGGATTAGATGAAGTAGGCTCTGCTACCTCCACTGCCACTGGACATTCATTCGACACATCATCAATCACATAATACGCAGCTCTATTGATATCTGCATCACGGCAATTAACGACACTATCCGGGATAGTGACAGGCGGGCAGGTAGTTATAGGTAAATCCCCAGAACCATCTGTAGTCTCAGCGTGAGCAGGAAGCATCACAGAATCAATTACAGGTTTACTCCACGACTCAGGAAGTGTCTTCCCAGCTACTACTGCACCGGAACCTGCGGCAATGGATTTCAGCAGTTTACGTCTGCTGTCGGGTGATTTCTTATCGGTCATTGTTGTTGCCTCGGTTAATATTAAGTAGAGCATACAGATAGTGAAGCGCGTGTCTTTGATGCTAGTCAAATAGAGTCAAATAGTTTATTGGATTGCCAGTTATCACAGGCATTAAAAAATCGTCAAGTGGAGTGGGCTTGATGTAGGACTCTATTAATCTGTCTATTCATGCTGACCGGTTATTGAGTGATTGCCGGAGAAATTGTAAATTATTCTATGACCGCTATGAGTGGTGGTCAGTCATCCATGACAAATCGAAACCAGTCGAATGACCGTAGTTTGCCCTTTAGAGACAGTCGCTTGTCTTTATTTGGAGTCAGTAAGAGCATGATTGTGCCAGATACAGAAGCACACCTCATTGGGCATAAGCTTGCCTGAAACACCAGCCAGCCTTATATTAATTCTCTACCGACGCTAAGATGCGTGGCGATTAGTTCATCACTAAAAGAGATGGAGTGAAAATATGCCCCTTTGAATCCGTTTAGCCGAACTTGCCTTTCGCTGGCATATCTCAGGCAGTGGATTCAACCGATCGTTCGCAAACTCCGCTAGTCGGGCAATGTATATCGCAGTGGTCCGTGAGTCTCGGGAATATTGCCAATGAACTCTTTCCATTTGTTGCCTACACTCGTAGTATTGCTCGAACAATAAAACGAAGGCGTTGTGTGATGGAGAAGTCTGAACAGGCCAATATGGCCACCTCCTTGGCTGATACCCTGGAGGTCAAATCCAACAATCCTATTCCCAGTTATCTTAAGAGTGCCTATTGGTGGGCCTATCTACACCCCAAGAGCGTGCGATTCTTCGAACGGCAGTGGCTCATCAATCTCATTCTATGGGGAAATTTCGATCGTCTCAGGGACGCAGCGCTGGAGGAATTAGGCTCTTCCGTAAAGGGTCATGTTTTACAGGTCGCCTGCGTATACGGAAATTTCACCGAAAAATTAGTTGCCCGCCTAGAGCTCGAGGCCACACTGGACGTAATAGATGTAGCCCAGGTCCAGTTACGCAACACACGAAGAAAAATCGGCAATTCTGCTAAAGTTTCCCTAAGCCGTCAGGATTCCGGCAATCTGAGCTTCCCCGATAATTCTTTTGATAGTACCGTGTTGTTTTTTCTGTTGCACGAACAACCCGAAGCTGCACGCCGCGCTACGATCGAACAAGCCATAAGAGTCACGCGCAAAGGAGGACGCTTGATTTTCGTCGATTATCATTACCCTGGGCGCCTCAACCCGATAGGTTATTTCATAAGCGGAGTATTCAAACTACTGGAACCTTTCGCTCAGGACTTCTGGAGCAGGGAAATCCTGGATTGGGCGCCTTCAAAGTTCAAACCAAGAAAAGTCGATAAACGGACCTATTTCGGTGGTTTATACCAGAAGACTGTATTCGAGGTCTAATCCACGGATTTAGGTACCTGTTTACCGAGTGTGGTGTATCTTAAGAGGCTGCTCCTTGACAGGAGTCAAATGGCAGCTCTGAGTATTTAGCGGGCGTCCGCTTTTTGCGGTGGACAAAAGTGCAGGCACTAAAAAACCACCCAAAGGCGATTTTTACATAGTGAAAATGTGGACGACAAAAGCTGGATTTTGTTAGAAATTGATGCGTACTGAATAATTTAACTATACCACCGGTGTTGTGCGGTCAGCGTTATTGGCTTGTTGGGTCTCCTTAATTATTGCAACAAGTCCCCAAGCACCCCATACAGCAATTATTGGAAGTACCACCCAATATGGAGTCTCATTTAGAATGTTCCAGCCAGGTGCTTCCCTTGCAGCGACCAGGGCAGCCAAACAGACAATTGGCCAATACACTGTAATGCCTAAAGCTGCAGCTAATATTGCCTTTCCCCATATCTTTAATCGGAAATGCCCAATGAGACCTACTAAAAGTAAAGGGATGTATACAAGTAGATCTCCAAATGCAAATCCATAAAAGAATGCAGTACCGACTTCTGTTATTTTTTCGGCTGAATCCTGGGTACCCATTGACACACC
>JAAELM010000498.1 GCA_024226635.1 Oceanicoccus sp.
ACGGCTGATTTGACCATCTTCATCTTGCATTAGATAAGTACGGTTACCGTGGAGCACACCGGGCTCACCGGCACTCAGTGGCGCAGCGTGTTCACCGGTTTCAACACCGTTACCACCCGCTTCAACGCCATACATCTTAACGCTTTCGTCTTCCAGGAATGGATGGAATAAACCAATAGCATTAGAACCACCCCCTACACAGGCAACCAGGGCATCGGGCAGCTTGCCGGTCATTTCCAGGTGCTGGGCCCTGGTTTCACGACCTATGATAGATTGAAAATCCCTAACCAACTGTGGATAAGGATGGGGGCCTGCAACGGTACCAATAATATAAAATTTCTCATCGACATTGGTTACCCAGTCGCGCATGGCTTCGTTCATGGCATCTTTTAAAGTTTTCGAGCCAGAGGTTACCGGGATGACTTCTGCGCCGAGTAATTTCATGCGGTAAACATTGAGTGACTGACGTTTAACATCGTCTTCACCCATAAATACCTGGCACTCCATCCCCAAACGGGCGGCAACAGTAGCGGAGGCAACACCGTGCTGGCCGGCACCGGTTTCAGCGATGACTCGCTTTTTACCGGAGTATTTGGCTAATAAAGCCTGGCCAATGGTGTTATTCACCTTATGGGCGCCAGTGTGATTTAAGTCTTCACGCTTCAAATAGATCTGGGCACCACCAACCTCGTTACTCCAACGCTCGGCATGGTATAGAGGTGAAGGACGACCTACATAGTGGGCCATATCTTTATCAAACTCAGCCTGGAAATCCGGATCAGCGGATAATTTATTATAAGATGCTGCCAAATCATCCAGGGCTGATATTAAGGTTTCAGAAACATAGCGTCCTCCGTAGGGGCCATAACGGCCATGCTCATCGGGAACCGCTGAATAATCTACTGCTTTTTCTGTTGTCTTGTCTGTCATCTAACTACACCATTACTTCATATCATTTAAGGGCGGTATCAGCACGCTGAACACCTTTAATAAATTCAACAACTTTCACTTGATCTTTTTTGCCTGCCGATACCTCTACACCACCGCTAACATCAACGGCATAAGGCTTAACCTGTGTCACTGCATCGGCAATGTTGGCGGGCGTTAATCCACCCGCTAACACTATACGATGGCGATACTCGATGGGGATTAAATCCCAGTCAAAAGATTCTCCGGTACCACCAGGCACTCCCTTGCGATAGGCATCTAACAGGATACTGCGAGCACCATTAAAACGTTCAATCTCACTGGAAATATCCAAACCGGGTTTCATTCTGATCGCCTTCATATAAGGGCGACCGGCAGCGGCACATTGCTCTGGGCTTTCATTGCCATGAAATTGTAAAAGATCAATGGGTAACGCTGTTATCTGCTGTATTAACTCTGGCGATGCATCAACCGTTAACGCCACCACAGAAACAAAGGCTGGTATTACCGAGCAAATTTCAGCCGCTTGAGCCACGGTGACCGACCGTGGGCTTGGCTCATAAAACACCAAACCGATAGCGTCGGCACCAGCTGTAACCGCCAGTTGCGCATCGTAGGGATCGGTAATCCCACAGATCTTGACACGGGTGCGACTTTTAAGGGCATGACTCACAGCAGACTTCACAGGCAAAAGTGTATTAATAATCAATCAATTAAGGTGCGCTATAGTAACAAACGCTGCCCCCGCTGTCTGCACCACAGGAGGCTAAAAACCGGACAAAAAGTAGGGTCCCGGGTCGGATTGAGGTAGCTGAAAATGCTCGGGGTAAGTCACCCCCACCAGGTACAAACCAAAGGGAGGGGCTGTTGCAGCCGCGACCTTGCGATCTTTGGCTAATAATACTTGTTCTGCCCACTTAACGGGTTTGATACCGGCACCTATGGCGAGTAACACACCAGCAATATTGCGCACCATATGATGCAAAAAAGCATTGGCCTGGATATCGATAATCACCATATCACCGCGACGGCGGACCTCCACAAAATGCACATTGCGCATGGGGGTTTTGGACTGGCAAGCAACGGCTCGGTAGGAGGTAAAATCCAGCTCGCCCAATAAGGCCTGCCCCGCTTCGTGCATGGCGTGCTCATTGAGGGGACGATTTTCCCAGGTAACGCCTCCTGCCAACAAGGCTGAGCGCGCTGGTGTATTTAAAATCACATAGCGGTAACGCCTGGCGGTGGCGGAGAAACGGGCATTAAAGTCTTCGGGAACGGGTCTGGCCCAACTAATGGAGATATTGGGTGGCAAGTTGGTATTACCACCGCTCACCCAAGCCTTTTCTCCCCGATCCGAGGGGCTATCAAAATGTACGATTTGGTGGCTGGCATGAACTCCGGCATCGGTTCTACCGGCACACTGGACAATAACGGGGGCATTGGCGATGGTGCTGAGGGCTTGTTCGAGGGTCTCCTGTACCGTGGCTACCTGCGGCTTGCGCTGACTCTGCCAGCCATGAAAGGCACTGCCGTCATAGCTAACGGCCATGGCTACACGATCACCCTTGCAAAATTGGGCGTTAAAAGCAGGTTTGTTCATAGGGCGAACTAGTCTATACGCTCTGATAAAGCTTGCGCTTCCTGCTTTTGTACAGCAGAACCTTCCTGCATCACCTCATCAAGAATATCCCTGGCACCCTCTGCATCACCCATATCGATATAGGCCCGGGCCAGATCTAATTTAGTGGCGATCTCATCGGTATCAGCAAGGAAGTCAAAATCATCGGCATCAGCATCAGTTGCAACATCGGCACCAAAGGTCTCAGTGGCGGAGCTTTCAGTAGCTGGGGCGGCATCGCCAAACTCAGCCTCCAATTCAGAAAGATCAGTATCGGCTAAAGATTCCAAATCAAGGTCAAAGGCTTCACTATCACCTAAACTATCACCTAAACTATCACCTAAACTATCACCCAAACTGTCACTCAATTCAGGCTCTTCAGGCAAATCCAAAGGACTAGATGAATCGGCTTTAGTCGGTGTATCTTCCAATTCGGCAGCATC
>JAAELM010000499.1 GCA_024226635.1 Oceanicoccus sp.
CGCGCCTTTGTTGCCGTGGTGCAGTCTGGCAGCTTTGCCGATGCGGCGGCTGTTATCCATTTGTCGCAACCGGCACTGAGCAGTGCGATTAAAACTCTGGAAAACACCCTGGGTGGAAACCTGCTGCTGCGTACCACCCGTACTTTTGCCCTGACACCGGAGGGGGAGAGCTTTTATCCGGTGGCTATCCGCTTGCTGGCGGACTGGGACGGTGCGCTGGACAATTTGCATAACCGCTTTGCCCTGCGTGAGGGCAAAATCAGCATTGCAGCCATGCCTTCCTTTGCGGGCAATCAGTTACCTATTGCTCTTCGACATTTTAAAGATGCCTATCCCGCGGTGACCATCGCGCTAAATGATGTGATTGCCGAAGAAGTGGTGGCCATGGTGCGCAGTGGCAGGGTAGAGCTGGGGATTAGCTTTGACCCCGGTGAAACCGATGACCTGATTTTTACCCCGCTTTTTGAAGACCGGTTTATCGCCGTGTTGCCCGATGGGCATCCCTTATTAAAACAAAAGCAGGTCAGTGCCAGTAAATTACTGGCCTCCGATTTTATTGCCCTGCAACCACCCTCACGGGTTAGCCAGTTGATAGCCGCGGAATTTACCTCCCAGGGGTTGAGTTGGTCACCGGTTTTTGAAACCCATCAATTAGCCACGATAGGCCGGATGGTTGCCAATGGCCTTGGGGTGAGTGTTGTGCCATCTTTGTGCCGCGAGCAGATGAACGAGCTTGGGGCCCATTGCCTGCCTTTGGTCAGGCCTTCTATTCGCCAGCAGGTGGGTTTGATTAGCCATCGGCGTTACCCTTTATCGGCAGCTTGTGAGGCCATGGCCGATACCCTGAAACAAACTTTTGCAACGGCCCTTGCAAGCTAATATGCCGGACTTTTTTACGACGATTAATGGGATAGATTTATGAGTATTGAAGAGCAAAAAATTGGCGAACAAATTCGCCGTGAAGTTATGGGTACTACCCATGTTGATGCCTCTCTGGGCAATGCCACTGAGCTTGATCGCCCCTTGCAGGATGCCGCAATGGAACATGTTTGGGGTGCTGTCTGGACTCGGGAAGGGCTGGACCGAAAAACCCGCAGTATAGTGACGGTCTCTATGTTGATTGCCTTGCAGGCCCATGGCGAACTCAAAGGCCATGTTCGCGGTGCCTTGAATAACGGCGTTAGCCCGGAGGAGATCCGTGAGCTGGTGATGCATGCGGCGGCTTACTGTGGTTATCCTGCGGCCCTGTCGGCGATGCGGGTGGTCAGGGAAGTGGTAGATAACCTGTCGGACTAGCCGTTAAAAAAGCCGATTTGAAAAAATTTTGGCTTGCAGTAAAAAAAAGTTTGTCTATGATACTGTTTATGTGTACAGTACTTCTGAATCGGGCCACACAGACCAAATATTCCGCTGGGTACCCGCCGCAAGTGATTAAAAGCTTGTGCCCGGCAACAATATTTAGCCAACGATAACAGCTATCAACTAGCGAGTATCAAATAGCGAGAAGCAATAAGAGGAAGCGATTATGGATACCAATAAAGAAAAAGCCCTATCAGCCGCCTTGTCCCAAATTGAGCGTCAGTTTGGTAAAGGTTCCATTATGAAAATGGGTGAAGAGTCACGGGAAGCGATTCCTGCAATCTCTACCGGCTCACTAGGTTTAGATGTCGCTTTAGGTATAGGCGGTTTACCTAAAGGACGTATTGTAGAAATTTATGGCCCTGAATCCTCCGGTAAAACCACCTTGACCTTAAGTGTAATTGCCGAAGCACAAAAGAACGGCGCCACCTGTGCCTTTATCGATGCGGAGCACGCCCTTGATCCTTCCTACGCAGAGAAATTAGGCGTTAATATCGACGATATGCTGGTGTCCCAGCCAGATACCGGTGAGCAAGCCCTTGAAATTACCGATATGCTGGTTCGCTCTGGTTCTGTTGATGTAGTGGTGGTCGACTCGGTAGCGGCTCTTACCCCTAAAGCAGAAATTGAAGGCGATATCGGCGACTCCCATATGGGCCTTGCGGCACGAATGATGTCACAGGCCATGCGTAAAATGACCGGTAATATCAAAAACGCCAACTGTCTGGTTATCTTTATCAACCAGATCCGTATGAAAATTGGTGTGATGTTTGGCTCACCAGAAACCACCACGGGTGGTAACGCTCTTAAATTTTACTCTTCAGTGCGTTTGGATATTCGCCGCACTGGCGCTATCAAAGATGGCGATGAAGTAATCGGTAATGAGACCCGCGTTAAAGTGGTGAAAAACAAAGTATCCCCCCCCTTTAAGCAAGCTGAATTCCAGATTATGTACGGCAAAGGTATTTACCGTATGGGCGAAGTCATTGATCTTGGTGTTAAGCAGGGGCTGATTGATAAGGCCGGTGCCTGGTATGCCTATAACGGCGATAAGATTGGCCAGGGTAAAGCCAATGCGGCTAAGTTCCTGTTGGATAATCCGGATATTGCTGAAACCATTGAAGGCAAAATCCGCAGCGAGTTGTTAGGGCCGGTTGGTGGCGCGCCTGACCTTCAGGTGGTAGAAGATATGGAAGCCGCTGAATAACCCCACGCCCAACACTCCCCGTCGTTCCCGCCCCCGACAAATACACTCGAGGGCAGGCTTCGGCGAAAATGACTATCGTCATTCCCGCCCCCGACTAAAACCTCGAGGGCAGGCTTCGACGAAAATGACTATCGTCATTCCCGCGAAGGCGGGAATCCAGTGCTGTCAATTTCCGCTTTAGCGGAAATAACAGCATAAGCATACAGGCTGGATTCCCGCCTTCGCGGGAATGACGGGGTAGTTTTCGGGAATGACAGGGTAGTTTTTCGGGAATGACAAAATACAATGCCAGTTAAACCCAAAGAAATAAAACCGGTTGATATACGCCGTGCCGCTATGAATTTTCTGGCGCGACGGGAACATGCCTTCCAGGAACTGGTGGATAAGCTCTCCACCAAATTCCTCCGTTATGCCGATTATGGCTATACCTTTGAAAAAGACAGTCTGCTTGAGCTGATTGTTGAGCAGATCTTTGCCCTTAAAAACGAAAACCTGCAAAGTGATGAGCGCTATGTAGAATCCTTTATTAATGGCCGTAAGTCTGCGGGTAAAGGGCCGGTAAGAATACGGCGTGAACTTGAGCAAAAGCAGGTAAGCAGCTTTTTGATTAATACCTACCTGGAAGCAGTCAACGATCAATGGGGCTCCCTGGCCACGGAAGCCTATCTGAAAAAGTTTGGTGACAGCGAATCAAAAGACTTTAAGGAAAAAGCAAAGCGTACCCGCTTTTTAGTCTATCGCGGCTTTCCCCATGATTTGGTAAGGTCGATTGTTCGCTAGGCTTGCCCTGTGTATTAATCGCATCTAGACGGTTTGGGTCTCAATACCGTTGTTTTTCACAAAATCACCCAGTTCATCGGCATTGGTTTGGCTGGTGATCACCGCAATGCTGGCGTTTTCCGGTTGCAAATAAGTACGGGTTACACGTTTTAAATCAGCCAATGATACCTCAAGCACTCGCTGTCTAAAGCGGCTGCGCTGTTCATGGCTGCGGCCAAACAAGCGGTTATGGAAAGCCTGCTTGGCTTCGCCGGCAGGGGAGCCCGGTTTATCAAGGCTGCCAATCACTCCAAGAATGGCTTGCTCCAATGGTTCCTCGTCATGTTCTGTATCTGATAGCCAGCTAATGGCCTGATCAAAATCTTGCAGGGTTTCTTCACAACGCGGATCGCGATAAGAGTAAAAACGGAATGAGGCGGTATTGGAGTCCTGACTGGCGCCACCACCATAGGCTCCACCTTGCTCGCGAATAGCGCGGTGTAAATAGCCATTGCGAAGAAAGCCGCCCAGCACGGTCAGTGGTGCGGCATCGGGGTGCTCAACGGTAACGGTGGCATAAGCCTTGGCGCAAAAATTAACCTGGGTATTGGCTATCCATAATTGCCTATTGGTTTGGCGGATTTTTTCCGGGCTAAAGTGGCTTGTTGTTGCGGTTACCGGTGACTCGGCCCAAAGCTGGCTAATGGTTTGTTGGCACTGTGGCAGTTTGTCCGCTTCTGCTACCAGTACCAATTGTTTTGGCGCTGCAAGAATACGTTGGTGCAAGGCGGTCAGTTTGTCGGCATAGGCCTGTAGGCCTGCATCGGTTTGCAAACTTTCATCCAGCCGTTTAACCCCTTGAATACCGGCCAAACCACTAAGTTTATGGCTTAGTTGAGCCACCGGGCTCATGCCTGAGCTGGCGGCACTCATGGCAAAGCTATGGCCATTATTGGTTACCGACTGTTCGCGACGGGCCCGTTGTTGACCCACTAATTCACGCATTCTGGGCAGCTCATCAAAGCGCACGTTATGCAGGGTTTGCTGCATCAGCTCCGCTTGCTGTTGTTGATTGCGTGACAAAGCCTTGGAAGACAGTACTAAATAGCTGCTAATGGTTTGTTCATCATCAACGGCGCTGCGCATTGTAGTAAAGGCGTTAATGCCACCGCAGACCCTGGCCTGCAAACTTTGGGTGGTCAAATAATCCTGATCACCTATGCCTAGTTCAGTCAGTGCGCTGGTGTAATAGGGCAGCAGCTCCACCAGTTCATTAGGCAGATCCGGTAAGTCGATGACTATCTGCTGGTAAACAAGGCCATTGGTACCCTGGGCAAAACTATGGGCGGGCATATTACCCAGTGTTGCTTCTGTGCCGGTAATATTACGAATACTGGCGGGCACATCTTCAAGGCCAACTTTAGGCAAAATGGATTCATCATCTTTGAGCATTTGCCGTTCATTGAGGGCGTTGGCCTGGTCAATGACCTGCTGTTTTTCTTCGGCTGAGAGGGCGACTTTAATCTCGGCAAGTTTTGCCGCTTCTGCGGCGTCACGCTGGCCAGAGAGTTCGCTGTCTGGCGTCATGGTTAAGGTAACGCGATGCGGGTTATCGACTAATAACTTTCTAGCCAGGCCTTTAATAAATTCAGGGTCTTTGATGTCTTGCCGCAGTTGCTCTAACACGGGATCTAAGTTGAGCACCGCAATGGGGTCACCGCGATGGGTGGCATTGCCAATGGCCGCTAAAATCAGTTGCAGGCCAAAGGGGTAACCATCGCCACCCACTTCCCGCTGGTGTAATTCCAGTTGGTGTAATACCGCTTCTACTTGCTGCTGCGGTATGCCGTTATCGGCAACCTCTTGTAGTGTCGATAAAATCATTGCCTCAATCTTATCGATATCTGCCGCCTTTGCGCCTTCTACGCCGCAGACAAAAGTGAGTTCACGCATCGAGTCTTCAAGGCCACAAAGGGGAGACGGTGAATTGGCCAGGTCAGTGGTTTCCAAAATACGCTGCAGCGGTGAACTACTATTATCTAGCAACACGCCGGCGAGTAGCTGCCCTTGCAATAGGTCTTGCAGGTTGGCGCTTTGCCCCAACAACCAGCCCATCACCACATGGTTTTTATCGTCACTGCTACCTTCTTCGTTAAAGGCATAGGGCTCTTGTGCACTAACAGGGGCGCTATAGCGCTGTTCTTCTGGCACATGAATGTTGATATCTAACTGGTCAAAACGCGAAAGTGCCCGCTCTTCAAAACTGGCGTGATGCTCGGCAGCGGGTATATCGCCGTAGGTCATAAAGATCGCATTACTGGGGTGGTAGTGGCTGCGATAAAAGTCGAGCAGTTGTTGGTAAGTCAGGTCGGGAATATCCACCGGGTCGCCGCCACTGTTGTAGTGGTAGGTGGTGGTGGGGTAGAGGTATTTGCACAGGGTTTGCCAAAGGGTGCTGGGCACGGAGCTCATGGCGCCTTTCATTTCATTAAACACCACACCTTTGTAAACCAGGTCGCTGTCGGCGTTATCGGTTTCAGCAAACTCCACTCGGTGGCCTTCCTGGGCAAAATCCATTTCATCCAAACGGGAAAAGAACACCGCATCCAAATACACCTCTAACAGATTGTTAAAGTCTTTGCGGTTTTGGCTGGCAAAAGGGTAGGCGGTCCAGTCGGAGCTGGTAAAGGCATTCATAAAAGTATTGAGCGAGCGGCGGATCATCATAAAGAAGGGGTCGCGCACCGGGTAGCGTTCACTGCCACACAGGGCGGTATGTTCCAGAATATGGGCAACACCGCGGGAGTCCATCGGCACTGTGCGCAGCGCCACTAAAAAGACATTCTCATCATTATTGGCGGCCATATGGTAGTGGGCGGCGCCGGTCTTTTTATGGCGGTATTCTTCAACGGTGATATTGAGTGAGTCGATGGTTTGACTGCGAATCCACTCAAAGGCAGGGTGGCTTGAGTGGCTGTTGGTTACTGCTTCGCTGGTCGATGTCATTAGTTATCCGCTGTTATCAATATAAGCGGATTATTGTAACGCCTTCCTCTACCTGCTGTCATTCCCACACTCCCTCCCGCCCCCCGTCATTCCCGCGCAGGCGGGAATCCAGACTGGGTGCTTATGCTGTTATTTCCGCCAAGGCGGAAATCTACAGCGCTGGATTCCCGCCTGCGCGGGAATGACG
>JAAELM010000500.1 GCA_024226635.1 Oceanicoccus sp.
CATGGGTTTTACTATAGTGGTACTGCACCACAGAACCTTCAGAAAGATTCTCAATCAAGGACCCTTTAGGCTGCTTAAATTCCAGGGTGCCATCAATAATGCAACGGGACTCTGGCTTATAGGGCTGTGCCTTATAGAAATCAATACGAACCACATTGCTGCCATCGCTGGCTTTATCGGCGACAACTTTTCCTTCCAGTAAACAATCCTGGAAAATAGTATCGGGTTCTGCTGCCTGCGCGACGGTGGCTAACACCAGTGTGGAAAAAAGGCTGGCAACTGTCAGCGAATGGATGACAGGGAATTTTTTCAAAGGTGGAAATGGAATACGTTTTTTCATACAGGACGCCCTAATGATTTAATACTTAAAATTGAATGGAATACCCAGGCGTTAGAGTTGTTATTTTTTTCCTGAATACTGAATACCCACTGGATAATAGTAGGTGAGAGCCTTGGGGATAACCAGCAGCTCTCAGTTAATCATTTGTGAATTTTTTATGACAGTCTGCCTAGGGTAAATACTCTTCCCAATCAAATGCTTAGAAGCCCAAACCACATTTTCCGTTGGGGTCTATACCACTAAACCAGATTATTCAGTGAGTATTCACTAAAGCCTTGGTAGGATAAAGGTAATAGTGGAAACAAGCGGAGTTCAATGATGGAAACGTACGAGACATTATTAGCCACTTTGGCACTGACTATGGGAGCTTCCTGGGCCAGTGGTATTAACCTCTATGCGGCATTACTAGTGCTGGGTATTGGTGGTGCCACGGGTAATATTGACCTGCCCGCCGAGTTACAAATTCTGCAAGACCCTATGGTCGTAGGTGCGGCTGGTATTATGTATGCGGTGGAGTTCTTTGCCGATAAAACCCCCGGTGTTGATACCGGCTGGGACACCATTCATACCTTTATTCGTATTCCCGCCGGGGCACTATTGGCGGCTGGCGCTGTCGGCGAGGTTTCTCCGGCGATGGAAATAGCCGCCGGTATTATGGGAGGCTCTTTAGCAGCCACTTCCCATTTCACTAAAGCCGGTACTCGTCTATTAATTAATACGTCACCCGAACCTGTCAGTAATTGGGCGGCGTCTTTCTCAGAAGATATTTTGGTGATTGGTGGATTGTGGGCGGCTTTAAATCACCCCGTTCTATTTTTAATTTTATTGCTTGTTTTTATTGCTGTGGTGATTTGGCTAATGCCAAAAGTTTGGGGTTTATTAAAAGCTGTCGTGAATAAAGTTGGTATGTTTCTGGGCCTGATTGAGAAACCGGTAAAGCCTGCGCCAACGCCAGACGATACTTTTTCCGGCAAAGCTCTGGGGGCTGGTTTGGCACAGGGTGATGGAGAAAGAAAAGGCTAGTCATTCCCGTACGATCGTCATTCCCGCGAAGGCGGGAACCCAGACTGCATGCTGTTATTTCCGCCAATGCGGAAATAACCAGTGCTGGATTCCCGCCTTCG
The DNA here is from genome assembly GCA_024226635.1 of Oceanicoccus sp. Taxonomy (GTDB): domain Bacteria; phylum Pseudomonadota; class Gammaproteobacteria; order Pseudomonadales; family Dasaniaceae; genus Oceanicoccus. Next base: position 1,465 of record JAAELM010000500.1, read on the forward strand.
CGGGAATGACGATCATGTGGGAATGACG
>JAAELM010000501.1 GCA_024226635.1 Oceanicoccus sp.
AGGATGCTTCGCCAGTCAGAAACAACAGGTCGTCCCTTGGGCTCTGACAAGTGGATTGAAAAGCTTGAGAAACTGACGGCCAGGCAACTCGAACCCAAAAAGCGTGGACCTAAAAGGAAAACTAGGGACGACAATTAGCGATATTTAGCAAACTGTCACCGTAATGCGACACTAAAACCTCATATCTGCACCAGAATGCAGACAAACAGCCACAAAACCATAACTAATTGTTTATTCAAAGATAAATAGAAATATTGAAAGTGTAAATTTTTCCGACAAAAGTATTGTCTATCTGTGGTCTGTCATCCGCTGGCTGAGAGATCAGTACTATGCTTTTCAGACAGCAACTATGGGTGCGCACCACATTTGTTTGTTAACGCCAGTATCCGCTATGGGCACCTTCCCGCCTATTGCAGCGCACAAAACCAGTGTCTGCTTCGGAGAATGCTGCCTGGGACTCACCACTCTTCCATATAGCGGACGCAGGGGTTTGGTCGGTTATCGGCG
>JAAELM010000502.1 GCA_024226635.1 Oceanicoccus sp.
AACCGATCCCGATTGGATTGCCATGGATTTGTTTTCTCAGGCTGAGCACGACGAAAACGCGCAATCTATTCTGGTTTGTCCCGATGCTGCGTTTATCGATAAGGTTGAAGCCAGTATTAAAAAGTTGCTACCCACCCTGGAGCGCGAAGCTATTGCTACAGCGTCTTTGTATAACCGTGGGGCGTTAATTCAGGTGAGTGATATGGAGCAGGCGATTGCGGTCTGTAATCGTATTGCCCCCGAGCACCTGGAATTATCCGTTGAAGACCCTGAAGCATTATTGCCGCAAATTAAACATGCCGGCGCCATCTTTATGGGACGTTATACCTCAGAAGCATTGGGTGATTATTGCGCTGGCCCTAACCACGTTTTACCCACCTCGGGTACGGTGCGTTTTTCTTCGCCGTTGGGTGTTTATGATTTCCAAAAGCGCAGCTCGATTATCCACTGCTCGGCGGAAGGTGCTTCGGAGTTGGGTAAAGTGGCTTCTGTTTTGGCACGAGGTGAGTCCTTAACGGCTCACGCCCGCTCTGCTGAATACCGTATCAAGAAATAACGCCATTACCCGCCCCCTGTCATTCCCGCGAAGGTGGGAATGACAGGGGGGGAATGACGGTGCGATTTACTCCCTGGCGTTTGGCCGGCTGCCCACCACTGCATTCACATTCATTATTTGTCCTTCCCTGACAATTTCAATAGCCACTTCTTCACCGGGTCTGGTGGCGGCAATAAAGTTCATGCCCGCGTGACCATCACCCACCGGTTGCCCGTTAATACTGGTAATAATATCCCCACCCACTAAACCACTGTCATCCGCCGGGCCACCCCGATAGGTACCGGTGATAATAACGCCGTTGTTAAACGGCAAATTATAAGATTGCGCAATAGCGGCAGGTATTGCTTGCACCTCAATACCCAGCCAGCCCCTGATCACTTTGCCGTACTGGATAAGGTCCGACATAATTCTCAAGGCGAGATCGGAAGGGGTAGCAAGACCTATACCCTGTGAGCCACCGGAGTTACTTTGAATGGCAGTATTAATACCCAGTAGTTTGCCCTGGGCATCAACCAGTGCGCCGCCGGAGTTACCCGGGTTAATAGCCGCATCGGTTTGAATAAAGTTTTCATAGGTGGTCAGTCTTAAACCGTAGCGGCCAGTAGCGCTGATAATACCTTGGGTGACGGTATGGCCAAAACCATAGGGGTTGCCAATCGCTAACACCACATCACCCACCATGGCTTGGGATGGATCGCCGATAGTAATAGTCTCAAGGTCACTTAAGTCAATTTTTAGTACCGCTAAGTCGGTCTCCGGGTCAGTGCCAATCACTGTTGCCAAAGCTTCCCGGCCATCTTGTAGCAAGACTAAAATCTCATCGGCCTCTTTGATGACGTGATTGTTCGTCAGGATATAGCCGTTAGGGTTGATGATAATACCCGAGCCCAGGCTGCGTTCTACCCGTTCTTTTTGCTGGATATTATTGCGCTGTAAAAAAAAGCGGAAAAAGGGATCTCTATATCGGCGTGGCAGTTCCTGCTTAACGGTTTTGCTGGTGTAGATATTAACCACAGCAGGGGCTGCCTGTTTTACCGCTTGGGAATAGGAGTAGGGACCTTGCAGACTGGCTGGCGCAGCAATTTGCTGGCTTTGGCCATTGCTGGTGGAGTTATCCAAACCCAAAAAATTGGGGAAATGATCCAGAATAATAATGGCGGCTAATAAGCCACAGACAACGGGCCAGCGCAAAAATTGGAAAAACTCTTTCATAAGGGTGTTAGCCACACTTGAGATTTACGTTTGATGCTGTAGCCTAACATGAGTTTTGCTGCGGTGGCAGATCTATATCTATTCTACAAGTACTGAGCGAATAACGATGTCTGTAAGCCTGAAAGAGTTCTTAAACTGTACTAATGAATTATTAAAGCCGGAAGCCTTTAATGATTATTGCCCTAATGGTTTGCAGGTGCAGGGCAGTGAAACCATCAATACTTTAATAGCCGGTGTGACTGCCAGTCAGGCTTTGATTGATCGTGCGATTGAAGAAAACGCGGATGCGATTTTGGTACATCACGGTTATTTTTGGAAAGGGGAAGATCCCTGTATTGTGGGTATAAAACATCGCCGTATAGAGGCTTTGTTAAAACATAATATCAGTTTGATTGCTTACCACCTGCCGCTGGATGCTCATCCGGTAATGGGTAATAACGCCCAGCTTGCCAAGTTGCTTGACCTAACCGTGACCGATGGCCTGGAACCCGGCAATCCCCATTCGGTGGGTAATATTGGCCGTCTGGCGGCGCCTTTGTCGGCAGAACAATTTTGCCAGCATGTGAATGCCGCCCTGGGACGAGAGCCCTTATTCATTAAAGGTGGGGATCAACTGATAGAGACTATTGGTTGGTGTACCGGCGGCGCACAGGGTTATATTGACCAGGCGGCATCGCTGGGTGTGGATGCTTATCTTTCCGGTGAGATTTCTGAGCCTACTGTGCATAGCGCAAGGGAATTGGGTATTCACTATATAGCGGCGGGGCATCACGCAACGGAGCGCTATGGTGTGCAGGCAGTGGGTGAGTTTGTCGCTGAGAAGTTTGGTTTGGATTACCAATTTATTGATATTGATAATCCGGCTTAGCTCTTGGCATCACGTTTACGTACACGAACTGTCATTCCCGCGCAGGCGGGAATC
>JAAELM010000503.1 GCA_024226635.1 Oceanicoccus sp.
AGAGGGCCGCGACCTACTTCGTCTACGCCAGCGAATAGGTGACCTTTATAGCTTGATACAAATGGTTCCATTATTAATCCTTTCATACTCACGTCGTTCCCACCTACCCCGTCATTCCCACCTACCCCGTCATTCCCACCTACCCCGTCATTCCCGCGAAGGCGGGAACGACAGAGAGAGGGGGGGCTAGTGCTGGTTATTTTCTATCATGGTTAACAACACATCCGCCGCACGCTCACTGGCGTTCAGTTTTAATGCTTTATGAATATCCGTAAACCGCTGAACAATCTGCGCCTGCGCATCTTCGTGCAGCCTTTCCAATACCAAAGGCCCTAACATTTCAGGCCTGACATCGTTTTGTAAAACCTCAGGCACCATCTTTTCACCGGCTAATAAATTGGGCAGGGAAAAAAACGGGGATTTAACCAGGCGCGAAACAATAAAATAAGTAAACGCCGCCAGGCGATAAGCAACCACCATCGGTTTTTTCAATAACAGAGCTTCCAGCGTTGTAGTGCCTGAGGCCATTAGCACAACATCCGCCGCCGCCATTACCGTTTGCGATTGACCATCAAGCAAAGTAATTGGCAGGCCTTTGCCATGCTCCTGTAGCAGAGCCTCTAACTGCTCTCGACGCTGGGCATTGGCCGCGGGAATCACAAACTTAAGGTCTGGGCGCTGATGCAAACACCAGCGGGCCGTTTCGATAAACGACTGGCCTAACATCTTCACTTCACCGCCACGACTGCCGGGTAATAAAGCCACCATGGTCGCATCACTATCTAAAGACAAGGTGCTGCGGGCGGCTTGTTTTTGCATGGCAAGCTCATCTAATTCAATAGCAAACTTATCTGCCAAAGGGTGGCCAACAAAGGTGACCGGAACATTGTGCTGATGATAAAACTCAGCCTCAAAGGGCAATAAAGTCAGCATTCGGTCAACCGCTTTAGCAATTTTTTTCACCCGTCCCTGACGCCAGGCCCATACCGAGGGACTCACATAATGTGCGGTTAAAACGCCCTCATTACGCAGTGCCAATTCAATATTCAAGGTAAAGTCTGGCGAATCAATGCCAATAAAAAGATCGGGGGGGGAGCTAATAAAGTGTGCTTTTAAATCGCGTCGAATGCGCAACAATTCAGGAAGCCGTTTCAGGGGTTCAACAAAGCCCATCACCGATAAACGGTCCATAGGGATATGGCTATTAAAGCCCTCCGCTATCATTAGCGGGCCGCCTACTCCTTCAAAAATCACCTGAGGGTGTTTGCGTTTGATAGCCTGCATCAGGCTGGAGCCTAGAATATCTCCCGAGGCCTCCCCCGCTACAATACCAATACGCAATGTGGACATAAAACCGTCTCGTTTAACGCACTATTCCGCGTCTGGAAGCCTCCAAAGACTCAACTAACAACCCAATTTCAGGATGCTCCTGTTGCATCTCACGCAACTTCACCAAAGCTTCTTCTGTAGTCAGACCCTGGCGATAAACAACCTTATAGGCGCGCCGGATAGCGGTAATCGTCTCACTACTAAAACCTCGACGGCGTAAGCCTTCAACATTAACCGTCTTAGCTTCAGCAGGTTGGCCGTTTACCGTCACATAGGCCGGTACATCCTTGCTCAAATGGCTGCCATAACCGGTAAAACTGTGGGCGCCAATTGAACAAAATTGATGAACAAGGGTGTAACCCGCCAGAATTGCCCAATCGCCAACCGTCACATGACCAGCAATAGCGGCATTGTTAACAAAAATGGTATGGTTGCCCACCACGGAGTCATGGCCAATATGGGCATAGGCCATAATTAAATTATCATTACCAATAAGGGTTTCACCGCGGTCCTGAACTGTGCCCCGGTGAATCGTCACACCTTCGCGGATAATATTATTGTCGCCAATCACCAAACGGGTAGGCTCACCCTGGTACTTCATATCCGGGGTATCTTCGCCCACAGAAGAAAACTGATATATTTTATTATTAGCGCCGATTTTAGTCGGGCCTTTGACCACTACATGGGAAGCCACCACGGTACCGGAGCCAATTTCTACATCGGGTCCAATAATCGTCCACGGCCCGACTTCTACATCGTCGGCTATGATGGCACTGGGATCTATAATCGCTCGAGGATCTATCAAGAACAAACCTTCCTATTTTTGTAATATTTGTTGTTGTATTACGATATTAAAACGGCCTGTCAGCACAAATAATATCAGCAGTGGCGGCAAGATCATCTTTCACATAAGCGCTGCACTTAAACTTCCAGATACCGCGACGATCAGAGACGTATTCCACTTTTAATACTAACTGGTCACCCGGCACTACCTGGCGTTTAAAACGCACATTATCCGCGCCAACAAATAAATAAATTGAACCATCGGCCGGTGTTTTGTCCGAGGTTTTAAAACCTAAAATACCTGCAGCCTGAGCCAGGGCTTCAACAATTAATACGCCGGGCATCACCGATATTTGCGGAAAATGCCCCTGAAAAAATGGCTCGTTAATAGAGACATTTTTTATAGCAGTAATAGACTCACCAAGGTTTAACTCGACCACCTTATCTACTAACAGAAACGGATAGCGATGAGGTAAATATTCTTGTATTTCTTTTATATCCATCATGGATGTTAACCCTGTTACGCTAACTTTAATCTAATTTTTTTTCTACGTCTGTTAAACGCTTCGACATTTGATCTAATTGCGAAAACCTAACAGCGTTTCTTCGCCAAGTACGACTATCTTGCATAGGCGTGCCCGAAGAATAAGCACCCGCTTTAGCAATGGATTTGGTCACCAGCGTAAAGGAGGTGATATGCACATTATCAGCAATGGTTAGGTGGCCAACAATCCCCACACCCCCTGCTATGGTGCAATTTTTGCCAATTTTGGTACTGCCTGCAATCGCTGTACAGCCTGCAATACCAGTATTTTCGCCCAACTCAACGTTATGGGCTATTTGTACCTGATTATCGAGAATAACGCGATCACCAATACAGGTATCATCCAGGGCACCACGATCTATCGTACAACCGGCCCCAATCTCAACATCATCACCCACAACCACACCACCCAACTGGGCGATTTTAACCCAGCCGCCTTTTTCCCGGTCTGGCGAGGGAGCAAAGCCAAAGCCATCGCTGCCAATAACAGTACTACTATGGATAATAACGCGGTCGCCGATGCTAACATCATGATAAAGGCTGACATTAGCATGGAGTAAACAGCCCTCACCCAGCCTGGTATTTTTGCCGATGGTACAGCCAGCATTAACAACCGTGCCGGCACCAACAACCACATGATCAGCAATAGTGACATTTGCGCCAACACTGGCGGATGGATCAATACTGGCAGTAGCACTAATCACAGCAGAAGGATGAATACCTGCATCCTGCAATGAAGGTTCAGCAAATAGCTGGGAAGCTTTGGCGTAAATCAGGTAGGGGTTATCAGAAACCAGGCAATTGGCTGGGCCAATACCGACCATATCCGGAGCGACAATAACGGCTTCGGCCTGAGTGGCCGCAAGGGCTTTTTGGTATTTGGGGTTAGCAAGAAAGCTCAGCTGGCCCTGGCCGGCATTGGCCAGTGTAGCCAACCCGGAAATAACCACTTCCGCATCGCCTACACATTTCACCGCTAATAGCTCGGCCAATGCAGCCAAGGTATATTGATGATCAGCCATTATTCAGTGCCAAACCGAAACTAAGTAATTACTTAGCTTGGTTAAGTTTGTCGGTTACTTTCGCGGTAATGTTAAAGCTGCTGTCTACATGCATTGCAGCCTGTTGATTCAGCAATAAGCCAATACCTTCGGCTTCAATTAATTCGCTAACGGCTTTTTGTAGTTTAGGGGCCATTTCCTGGGCAACGGCCTGTAATAGTTGCTGCTCAGCTGTTTGTAATTTTCTTTGTACAAACTCGATATCGGTACGCTTTTCCTGAATCTTTTTAGCTTCTGCCTGCTTTTGCTCTGCACTCATTACAGCGGCATCTTTTTGCAACTGGGCTACAGTATCCTGATAGCTCTTACCCAGGTTCTCCAACTGCTTACGGTTTTCTGCATAGCTGGACTCTTCACGCAAAGCCTTTAAACGCGCCTGGGCAACTTCGGTGTTAATAATAGCCTGCTGTGCATTTAATACCGCAATCTTGCCTTCGGCATTGGCGGCAACAGAGGCACATAACGCAACAGCAAGTAGAGCTAGCTTAATCAGTTTGTTCACAATAAATCTCCATCTCATCAATTATTAAATCTAAATAGTTATCAAGCCGGATACTCTCGGCTTAACGGTTAAAATTACTGCTTAAAAACTTCTGCCCAAAGAGAATTGGAAGGCTTCGGTTTCATCATCTTCAGTGTCGTTAAAGGGCTTGGCATAACTAAAGGTTAATGGACCAAAACCAGTAATCCAACTTAAACCAACACCAAAGGAATAACGCAATTCATCCAGGTCCGCTTTATAACAATTGGCTTGTGATTCACCACATTGCGTACTGAATACATTACCAAAATCAACAAAGAAAGCGGTACGGACCGAGCGCTGGTCTTTGATAAAGGGCAATGGGAATAATAATTCCACGCCACCTTCAATCAAGACATTGCCACCGAAGGGATCTGGGTCGTTTTCATAGGGGTTAGTAAATATTTTCTGGTCGCCATTGGCATCGTCAACCACCACATAAGACAGCTTATTATCCAGAACCAGGTCACCTACATTTATACCACTCTGGTCACAGATACCACTAGTAACCGTTTCACATCCATCATCACCTTCTTGAATAGCCACTCTTGCTCTATCCGTTTGGTAGATTTGTGCTGGCGTGCTCCGTGGCCCCAGGGTATTACTCTTAAAGCCTCGCACCGAACCAAAACCACCGGAATAGAAGTGGTTAAAGAAAGGGAGTTCATCATCACCAATACCATCACCATAACCTAACTCAGTACGTAAACGTAAAGTCCAGCTGCGGCTAATGGGGAAGAATATCTGGCCGTTATAGACCAACTTATAGTATTCCAGGTCACTACCGGGAACAGTCAACTCAAGGGATAAACTTTGCGATGCACCCCGTGTTGCCATACGACCACGGTTAAGGGTCGACTGGGTCCAACTGGTGGTGATGGTAAAGTTGTCAAAGGTATCGCCACTCTCATCCAAAAAACCGGTCACGGATGGCGGCGACAAGATACTTTCAAAACCATCGATAACATTGCCATTATCGTCAATAAAACGAATGGGCACTTCTTCAACGTTAGAGTCGGCTTCAAACTCGTAATAATCTCTATACCAATCTTCATCAGCAACATTCACTACATCAAGCAAACGTGGGCTGGCAATAATTTCCTGTACTGCACCAAAGCCCGCTTTGATTTCAGTATTACTATAACCCAAACTAAAACCTAAACGCTCGGTTTCTTTAATCGGGTAACCAAAGTTTAAGCTACTACCGAAAGTATTAGTGGTATAACGGGAAACGTTAATCTTATCGAGGTCCGCTTCACGATAGAACACCGAGAAACCACGGCTAACACCATCTTTGGTGTAAT
>JAAELM010000504.1 GCA_024226635.1 Oceanicoccus sp.
AGCGGAAATAACAGCATTAAGCATGCAGTCTGGATCCCCGCCTGCGCGGGAATGACGAGTGGCGGGGTATAGCAAGAAAGTCTTATCGCACTTCATAAACCCCCTCCTATACAACAGCAATACATCAAGCAATCAGGCCGTTTCTCCTCTAAACTATTGATTTAGCGTCTACTATCAAGAGCAACTAACAATAAGGGCAACTATGAAAAAGCTGCTTTCAATCCCCGGAGCAACAGCCTACCTGACCGTTGTATTTCTTAATGCCTTTGTAGACCTTGGGCATAAAATCACCATCCAGAACACCATTTTTAAAGTCTATGACGGCAATACCCAAATTATCTATGCCGCGATTATCAACAGCTTAATCCTGCTGCCCTTTATTCTGCTGTTTAACCCCGCGGGCATTATCTCTGACCGCTACGCCAAAGAAGTAGTTATGCGCCTGTCTGCCTGGGCAGCCGTCGTTATTACGCTGGGCATTACCTGGTGTTATTACATGGGTTGGTTTTGGCCCGCCTTTGCACTGACCTTTTTATTAGCTATTCAGTCCGCTATTTATTCGCCGGCAAAATATGGCTATATCAAAACCCTGTTTGGCAAACAGCACCTGGCTGAGGGTAATGGCTTGGTGCAGGCAGCCACCATCTGCGCCATATTATTTGGCACTTTTGTATTTTCAGTTATTTTTGAAACGCTGTTTCCTGCAGGCAGTGATACTGGCAATGGACTCATGGCGGTGGCTGCTATCGGCTGGTTGTTAGTGGCAAACAGTATTGTCGAACTGGTGATGGCTTACCGCCTGCCCTTACTGGAGCAAAGTCGAAATGCCAAAGGGTTACAGGCCAGGGATTTTTTCAACCCCAGTGCCATGATCGACAATATCAAGCCTGTCACCCGCAACCGGGTTATCCGATTGTCTGTTATCGGTATTGCTATCTTCTGGTCAGTGGGTCAAGTAATGCTGGCGGCCTTCCCCGCCTTTGCCAAAGAAACACTAGCCATTACTAACACTATTATTATACAGGGCATTATGGCTTGCTCAGGGTTAGGTATTGCTATTGGGTCAACACTCGCAGGCAAATGGTCCAAAGGACATATAGAAACCGGGCTAATCCCCATCGGCGCAGCTGGTATTGGCATCGGCTTGCTATTGCTGCCACAAATCAGCTCTACCACCGGCCATTTCGCCAACTTTCTGTTTATTGGCGTGATGGGCGGTTTATTTATTGTGCCGCTTAATGCCTTGATCCAGTTTACCGCCAATGAAAAAGAACTAGGCACGGTTATCGCCGGTAATAACCTGATTCAAAATATCAGCATGTTAAGTTTTTTGGTGATTACCGTATTGTTTGCTATTGCAGGTTTGGATAGCCGGTTCTTACTGACCCTGATTGCCATCGTGGCAGTGGTGGGTGGTATCTATACCATCTACCAACTACCACAAAGCCTGGTGCGTTTTTTAATTAACGGAGTGTTGAACCGCCGCTATAAAATTGATGTGCAAGGGGTACGCAATATCCCCTCACAGGGCGGTGTTTTACTGCTGGGCAACCATATCAGCTGGATAGACTGGGCCATTATTCAAATAGCCAGCCCCCGCCCTATCCGCTTTGTGATGCTAAAAGATATTTATGAGCGCTGGTATCTCAAGGGCTTTTTTAAACTGGGGGGCTGTATTCCAATTGACCCCACTGCCGGTGGCCACAGCTCATTAAAAGCCGTCGCCTCGCTGCTGGATAAGGGTGAGGTTGTCTGTCTATTTCCCGAAGGCGGTATTAGCCGTACCGGTCATTTGGGGGAGTTTCGCCGAGGTTATGAACTGGCCTGTAAAAAAGTCAGCAATGATATTGTGATTATCCCGTTTTATTTGCGGGGCTTGTGGGGCAGCCAGTTTTCTCATTCCTCACAAAAATTAAAAACCATTCGCAGTAAGGGGCGCTTTAGAGAGTTGATTGTTGCTTTTGGTAGCCCACTGCCAAAAAACACAGGCGTTGATGTCCTTAAACGCCGCGTCTTCGATTTATCCATGGAAGCCTGGCAGCAACATGTCAACGAGTTACCGTCATTACCCCACGCCTGGATCAATACGGTAAAACGGGTTGGCAGCGAGATGGCCATAGCCGATACCCAGTCCGAACCGCTATCAGCCACCCAGACATTATGTACCAGTATTGCCTTCTCGAAACGTATCAAGGTGAATAGCCCCGAGCAAACAATCGGCCTGTTATTACCCACCAGCGTCGGTGGCATGCTGGCCAATATGGCGGGACTGTTAGCCGGTAAAACACTTGTCAACCTCAACTATTCCGCCAGTGAAAGCACCCTGCAATCGGCAGTAGCCCAGGCAGATATTAAAACCATCTACACCTCCCGATTATTTTTAGAAAAGCTAGCTAAGCGGGATATCCGTTTTGATGAATTGCTGGAAAGCGCAAATACCATTTATCTGGAAGACCTGAAAAGCAGCATCAGCAAGCATGAGTTGTTACGCTTATGGCTCACAGTAAGACTCATGCCCGCTACCGTTTTACGCTGGCTGTATTCGCGGCATATTAACGCTAACCAAACCGCAGCCATATTATTCTCCAGCGGCAGCGAAGGCGAGCCCAAAGGCGTTATGTTGAGCCATCGTAATATTATGGCCAATTTAAAACAGACATCCGATGTATTAAACACTCAGGACAGCGATGTAGTGATGGCCTCACTACCTTTATTTCATGCCTTTGGTTTAACGGTCACGCAATTTATGCCACTGATAGAAGGACTGCCGGTGGTATGTCATCCAGACCCTACCGATGTAGCTAATATCGGCAAGGCAGTGGCCCATTATAAAGCGACGATTATTTGCAGCACCTCTACCTTCCTGCGTCTGTATACCAAAAACCGAAAAGTTCATCCTTTGATGCTCAGCAGCTTGCGTATTGTGATAGCTGGCGCAGAAAAACTGAATGACCAGGTACGCGAAAGTTTCCAGCTGAAATTTAATAAAACGATTTACGAAGGTTATGGCGCCACAGAAACCACCCCCATCGTCAGCATTAATTTACCCGATGCCCTTGATACAGATTATTGGGAGATCCAGGTCGGCGGCAAAACAGGTTCCGTGGGTATGCCCCTGCCCGGCACCAGTTTTAAAATTATTGACCCGGACAGCGAACTGGAATTGGCCACGGGCGAAGAAGGTATGATTATTATCGGCGGTTCACAAATTATGCAGGGCTATTTAAATTTACCGGAGAAAACCGATGCCGTGATTCGTCATATTGATGGCCAGCGTTGGTATGTCACCGGCGATAAAGGCCGTGTCGATAAGGATGGATTTTTAACGATTATTGATCGCTATATGATTAGCAATGCCGTGAGTTAGTGGCGTTGCTCCTGATTGCCAGAGCCAAATTTCACGGTGGTTACATTTAAGGCTTCTACATCAGCGGGGTTGTCTTTTTGTTCACCCTGGGACGATGCGTTATTCCGCTGAGCCCGCAGCATTAATTCCCGTTCAACTCTAAGCGGTAAAAATATTAGCAAGTCATACATATTGATCAGCAATGCCCCAGCTTGCAATACCAGTGATGCGGCAAGTCGCAGTAGCAGGGCTGAGATATGACAGAGTACTTGTAGCCCACTGCCGAATACCGGCCTAATGGTGTGCAACATATACTCCATGGGTAGCATCACCATCGATAACACCAACGGCATTACCAAACCAATCACCACTAATAAAACCTGTGAGACTCCGGTCATCTGGATAACAGTATTGGCAATGGGCGCAGCCAACAAGGCCATAATTTCTACCGAGATCAAAGCCAATAATAAACTCGCGCCAATTACCATCATCGTCTGGCGACCACGACGGGTCATAGCAGCCACCAGTGGAAACAAATGAGTAATACGCAAGCTTTCAGAAATCAGCGTGGCAGCAAGAATAGTAATGCCGATATGCAAACCGGCCACAACGGCGGCCAGGGAAACACCCTCCAACTCCCTTGCCGGCAATAGCTCCTGCAGGGGCTGGTTAATTAACTGCCAGTTAATCCATGCCGCGCCAATACCGACCGACACAAAAAACAATGAAGAAATAAAACGCATCAGCATGGAAGACATTATGCCCTGGCCGGAACCGGCGGTAAGCATTTCAAACTGCCCCATATGCTGGTCAACCTGGCGCAAACGCAGGCGCAGCACTTCGATATTATTATCAATATGTTGCAGTAATTTACTGAGCTTGCGCCACTGGGGCTGTAATTTTGAGAGTACTTTGTGGCGGGCAGAAATGGTCCAGCGGTGCTCCCGTAAAGCATCACGCTGATGCTGTTTTACAGTTTGATGCATATCATCCAGTATTTTGGCCATCACCTCAGTATTGCGATCATCTCTTTGCAGGTTGGCAATAGCTTCAACGGCCGTTACCCACTCCGGCGATACTTCAGGAACATTGGCACTGGCGGCATAATCTTCATCAATGGTTACCAGCTGCCGATTAATTTCTGCCGATAACTGCTGGTAGTTGGCAAGGTCTCGCTCCACCAGTTTTTCAATGCGCATAAAGCGTCGCTCTAGCTGGCGCTCCATCAATGACTCGACCAGTGCCTTGGTCACCTCATGGTTACGCAGACGTATTCGTTGTGCTGAATGAAGGCAAGCGCGGGAAAGTAGACGAAGTTGGCTATGGAGCAGGCGGGCAATACGGGCAATCAGCTGATGGGCATGAACGCGCACAAAATACATCAACAACAATGACAGCAGTGTAAACGCTATCAACGACAGTGCTGGGTGGTTTGGCCAGTTCATCATATTATCCTTTTAATACAAAAGCTTAACTGCCTTTAAAACCCCACTAAACGCAAGGCTTTGCCGCTATAAAACATCGAATAAACGTTTGTACCATGGCCTGACACTGTGACCAATAGAGAAATCGGTCAAAGATTCACAATTATAAAAAATATTATTATTTAGTTGTTATTTTTCAATGAGTTATCAAACAAACCCACAATTAAGCTGAAAAAGCTGTCATAAAACTATAAAAAAACGGTAAAAAACTGGAATTTGATCAAAATAGCGTCTAAATAGAGGGTTATGATTTAGTAAGCAGAACATAGGGGCAAACCCTGAACCTGCGCCTATTAATAACAAGAACTGGCTG
>JAAELM010000505.1 GCA_024226635.1 Oceanicoccus sp.
AAGGACAAGCAAATTGTGAATTGTGAATAATGCCATTTCTTTTTGTAGATGTTGACCTAATAAGGATATGGCAGGTTTGCAAGCTGCGTTTGGGGATTACAAATCCCCTCAGAGTTTGAAACTGTAAAAATATCTGATGACTGGTTACTCAATGTCATTAAGTTAAGAAATTGGGTGTGTCATTGCGAGCGAAGCGAAGCAATCTCCGGCCTACAATTATCACGAAAGAGGGGATTGCTTCGTCGCTCCGCTCCTCGCAATGACACTAACTTAATGACATTGAGTGGTTAGTGGTTAGTTGTCGTCCATCAATACATCGTGAAAAGACTAACTGAAAAAACATCAATAGATCGTATAGTACCTTAACAAGCAAAACATCAATACATCGTGAAATTATGTGGTAAACTTATCCTATCTCAATAGATAAAGGATAAGTGAAATGAACACCACTAATCGGCAAAAGCAACGCCAAACAGCTATCCATTTGCTCCGCAGTGGGCGTAGCCCAAGCGAAGTGGCCCAGCAATTGAGACATTCCATAGGCTGGGTCTATAAATGGCAAAATCGTTATGATGAAGCAGGCTGGTCGGGATTGGCCGACCAGTCGCGGGCGCCCAAACAACATGGGACTGCCTACCCAGAAACGGTTCGCCAAGCTATCTGTCAAGCCCGGAGTAAATTGGAAGCTAAGGCGGCGGCCAAGACGGGACTGAGATACGTGGGGTCTACCACCGTACAAGCTGAATTGGAAAAGGAAGGTAAAGCTGTGCCAAGTACAGCGACGATAGAACGAGTTCTACGGGCCGCCGGGATGGTCAATCTAGCCGTAGCAGATGATAAGCCAAAGGTTAAGTATCCCCATTTACAACCAACTGCCCCTCACCAGTTATGTCAGGTTGATATTGCCCCCCGCTATTTACGTGGGGGCAAAGCGGTGGCCTGTTTCAATGCCATTGATGTGGT
>JAAELM010000506.1 GCA_024226635.1 Oceanicoccus sp.
CCTACTGCATGTGCAGCGGGAAACTATGCTATCGGCTATGCATGTGACCTGATAAAATTAGGGAGAGCCGACATAATGCTTGCCGGCGGCTCTGATCCGTTCTCTAAAGTAGCATTTGTTGGTTTTAGCAGGTTAAATGCTATTGCTCCGGACATTTGCCAACCTTTTGATAAAAACAGAAAAGGTCTGTTGGTTGGTGAAGGTGCAGGAATGCTGGTATTAGAATCTATGGAAGGTGCACTTGCAAGGAATGCAAATATTTATGCTGAAATTCTGGGTTACGGACTGAGTTGCGACGGTTATCACATAACAATTCCACACCCGGAGGGAAATGGTGTTACTTCGGCAATGACAAAAGCCCTGGAAAGTGCAAGAATCAAACCCGAAGATGTTCAGTATATGAGCGCTCATGGTACTGGAACAGTTGCTAACGACAAGGCGGAAACGATATCTATAAAGAAGGTATTTGGCGAACACGCGAAGAACCTGGCAATAAGCTCTATAAAATCGATGCTAGGCCACACAATGGGAGCTGCCAGCGCCATTGAAGCAATCGCCTGTGCTTTAGCCATTAAAGAGAGTGTTGTGCCTCCTACGATAAACCACGAAACAAAAGACCCTGAATGCGATTTGGATTTTGTACCCAATGTTAAGCGTGAAATGCAGGTTAATATTGCTATGAATAACGC
>JAAELM010000507.1 GCA_024226635.1 Oceanicoccus sp.
ATATTTTGTACCTGGGAAGTTTCTTTTTCTCCAGCACCAGGACACTTAGTCCTTCATTTACCAGGCCCTTTGCAGTCGCTGCGCCTGAGGGTCCTGAACCTGCGATTACAACGTCGTATTCATTTTTCATCAATTAGTTCTAATATGTTTACGTGAAAAATAATCTTTAGTCAAACTTATCACCACACCGCTTAAGGCAATAATGGCGAAGAGGTTTGGTAGCGCCATTAAACCCAGTGTGATATCAGAAAAGTTCCAGACAAATTCCAGTTGCACCATTGCGCCAACAAAAAGAGCTACTACATAAACACAACGGTAGGGCATGATCGCTCTACTTCCGAATAAATATTCTGCACAGCGATCTCCATAATATGACCAGCTTATAGCTGTAGAGATGGCAAACAGTATCAACCCTATTGCGACTATAATACCTCCAAAATATGGTATTCCTGCGTTGAAGGCATTTTTTGTTAAAACCGACGAGTCTGCGTTGCCGGTCCACTTCCCTGAAATAATGATTACCAGTGCGGTCATGGTGCATATAACCAGGGTGTCAATTAACGGGCCCATCATAGCTACAAGCCCTTCACGTACTGGCTCTTTTGTTTTTGCGGCAGCATGAGCAATCGGGGCGCTTCCAAGCCCCGCTTCATTGGAGAATGCAGCTCTTCTGACTCCCCAGGTTATTGCATATAATACCGTGGCTCCGGCAAAGCCGCTGGTTGCAGCTGTTGGTGTAAATGCATGTTTGAAAATCAGATAAAACGAACCTGCTATCCGGTCGTAGTTCCATAAAATTATAAAAAGTGCTCCTGCAACATATATTGCTGACATAACGGGTACAAGCTTGCTTGCAACCTTTCCAATTCTCTGGATAC
>JAAELM010000508.1 GCA_024226635.1 Oceanicoccus sp.
AGATCCGTAAGTTCAATGACTTATAAAATAACAAATTATGGCATTTATAGACTGGATAGTATTAATTTCTTACATGATCGGGATTATAGCTCTGGGCGTATGGTTGGCAAGGCGTCAACAATCTACAGATGACTATTTTCTAGGAGGCCGAAAGATGGGGGCCACAGTTATTGCCATATCCCTTGCGGCCAACCAGGTAAGCGCGATTAGCTTGATCAGCGCCCCCGCATTTGTAGCACTTAAAGCAGGTGGTGGTATCAAATGGCTACAATTTGAGTTTGCAGTCCCGATATCCATGGTTGCCATAATGTTTCTACTCGTACCGGTCTTCCGCAGGCTTTCAGGCGCTTCGGTCTATGAATATGCCGAACGACGGTTCGGTCCGAACACACGATTTACACTGTCAGCCCTTTTTATGTTTTCACGCGGACTTTCTACAAGCGTAATTTTGTACACATCAGCGCTGGTACTCTCTGTGATACTGGGTATGTCTATTTTTCATACTATGATAATCATGGCAATAGTTTCCATTGCGTACACAACCATCGGTGGAATAATGGCGGATGTGTACAGTGATATCATTCGGCTTATCATTCTATACGGCGGAGTACTTGTTGCTTTGATAGTATCTATTAATATCCTGGGTGGTGATAGCTCTTCCAT
>JAAELM010000509.1 GCA_024226635.1 Oceanicoccus sp.
AACAGTTTTCGTTCCTGTAGCCGCTGAAAGCAAATTCCTATCCCTATCCCTTATAAGATGTGCATATGTAAACGCTACAAAGTGCAAGTGAAAAGAGAGGAAGCTATGAATAAAAAGGTTTTAGGATTATTGTATGGCAGTGTCTTGATGTGGGGGCTAGCAAACTCAGCTCAGGCAACACTGCTAGATCGTGGTAACGGCATGATCTACGACACTGTTCAGGATCTGACCTGGCTACAGGATACCAACTACGCCCAAACCAGTGGGTATGATAGTAATGGTCATATGACCTGGGATAATGCCACAACTTGGGTAGCTGGGTTAAATTATGGCGGTTACAGTGATTGGCGGTTGGCTGGCATGACCGACAACGGCAATGATGGTTGTAATTGGGAATATACCGGCACCGACTGTGGTTATAACGTAGATACCACAGGCTCTGAGCTGGCTTATATGTGGTACGAGATTCTGGGTAACACCGCGTATTATGATACGAGTGGTAATGGCCCACAAGCAGGTTATGGGTTGAGCAGCATAGGTGCAGATGGTATTGATTTCCTAAACCTGGAGTCCGCCAGCTATTGGTTTGGTACAGAATATGTGTCAAATTCAGACCTCGCTTGGGCCTTTAATAAAAGCTACGGTCTCCAGAACGGTAACAATAAGCAAAATCATTTTCGCGCCTGGGCTGTTCGTTCCGGTGATGTTGGCAGCGACACAGTGCCGGAGCCTGGCACATTGCTGCTGATAGGGCTGGGCCTGGCTGGTTTGGCAGGTCGCCGCCGTCGCTGATTTGGTAATTCGAGTGACTTAGCCTTTTGAGGGGTATAGATGTAATGGGGTAGCTATAATCGAGCTATAAGCCAGTCAGAATTCATTTTGGCTGGGGCTAAACAAGGGGTTGTACGTTCCAGGAGGGAAAATTGTGTGGAATTATGAGCTGGAGCTGCTGAAGAGGGGGGATCTCAGGCACAGAAAAGTCTGATGAGGTCATCCTCACGTTCTTTTGAAAGAAAAAAATGGCTGGTAGTTGGTGCTATGTTGGAATGGTCTTCATGCTCTACAGCCATTGTTAACCCCGGGCTTCACAATACTCTGTGTGCATGGATGGTACCTCAGCAGCAGTAGAGAACGAAAGCGGTGCCTCCAGGGAAGGAGGTACCTCAGCTATAGTAGGGAACGAAAGCGGTGCCTCCACTCATCCCCTTGACCCCCCTCTCTCCAACCCCCGATCCCCGCTTTTTGCTGTCGGAAAACTTTACACCTCACCCTTGACTGGGTAACTTATTGAAAACAAAAGGTATTCAGCTTATAAGCACCATTTATAGCGGTCATTCTGGCTGATATTTGACCAAAAAATGTCGGAAAACTTTACACTTTTCTCCGCAGCCAATTACGCCAAAAA
>JAAELM010000510.1 GCA_024226635.1 Oceanicoccus sp.
ATAGGTTATAGTAATGATAACTAGGCTTTAATGCGTTACATTAGCTGTATTCAGGGTATGGATTAGCGGTGTATAAAAGAGCTGCTTATACACAGGCACTGAGATCCCCCTAAAAGCAGCTGTTTTCATGCAGATCAAACTCAGCGCTTATTCACAGCTAATCAACCTGGTCTATCCACAAGCCATTTTTAATCGTTAAGCCAAAGTGGATATGTGGGTAATTTCGTGGATAAGTAAGGTAAAAGTGCTTAGTAAGTTGGTATTAGTCGTTATTAAGCGATCTATTTGCCGATACAGAAGCTGGAGAATATCTCACCCAATAAATCATCAGGAGTAAACTCGCCAGTGATTTCACTAAGGTGGGATTGGCATTGGCGCAGATCTTCAGCTAATAATTCACCGGCTCCATGGGAGTCTAATTGTAGTTTGCCTGCCTGTAGTGATTGAGAAGCTTGCTCTAAGGCATCCAAGTGCCGCCTCCTGGCGGTAAAACCACCCTCTCCCGCACCACTAAAACCCATAGAGCTTTTTAGGTGCTCGGTTAATAGCTCGATACCCAGGTTAGCTTTAGCAGATAGCTTAATGAGGGTGGGATCACCATTACTAATACCTGTGGGTTGATTAGATAAATCGCATTTATTATGGATAACGGTGATATTTTGCTGGTGAGAAAGCTTTTCCGCTAAATCAGAGCCCAAGTCCTGCGTTAGTTTGGTTGGGTCTGTTTCCTGGCTTTGCGTGCTATCCACCACCAATAACACTTGGTCAGCCTTTTCAATTTCAGCCCAGGCCCTTCGAATACCTTCCTGTTCCACAATATCCGGACTTTCTCTTAAACCAGCGGTATCAATAATATGCAGAGGCATACCATCAATTTGGATATGTTCACGCAGCACATCTCTAGTGGTGCCTTCAATCTCAGTCACAATTGCGCTTTCACGGCCTGATAAGGCATTTAGCAAGCTGGATTTACCAGCGTTGGGTTTGCCGGCAATAACTACTGTCATACCTTCCTGAAGCAATGCACCTTGCTTGGCTTGTTTGAAGACCAAGGCTAACTTTTCAATTATGGCATTTAAATCCGCAGCCACTTTTCCATCCGCCAGAAAATCAATTTCTTCTTCGGGGAAATCAATCGCGGCTTCAACATACATTCTTAAATGAATAACAGCTTCAACCAAGTTGGAAATCTTTTCACTAAACTCACCCTGCAAAGAGCGATAAGCATTTCTTGCAGCCTGCTCAGAAGCACTATTAATTAAGTCTGCAATCGCTTCGGCTTGGGTTAAATCAATTTTATTATTTAGAAAAGCGCGCTCGGAAAATTCACCGGGCCTTGCCATTCTGGCACCGAGTTTAATGACTTCTTTTAATAATATATCGAGTAATACGGGGCCGCCATGTGCTTGTAGTTCCAGGACATCTTCGCCGGTAAAGGAGTTGGGGCCGGGGAAAAATAATGCAATACCGTTGTCGAGTTTTACTTGAGTAGAGTCGTTAGCGGTTTCGTAGAAGGCACCATAATGGGCGTAGCGGGGTTTTAAATCTGCACCGGTAATCTGTTGGGAAATGGCTTTAGTGTTAGGACCAGATATGCGGATAATACCTACACCACCACGACCAGGTGCGGTAGCTATGGCTGCGATGGTATCGGTATTTAAGCTGCTATTTTCCATGGTTTATACACTGCTGTCATTCCCGCGGAGGCGGGAATCTACAGTACTGGATCCCCGCCTTCGCGGGAATGACGGATGGTGTAGTTGCTTATTCGTTTTCGATTCGCTTGGTAATAATATATTGCTGAATAATCGACAGTGTGTTGTTTACTACCCAGTACAATACCAGACCTGCCGGGAAGAACAGGAAGAAGAAGGTAAACAAAACTGGCATCCACTGCATCACTTTGGCTTGCATTGGGTCTGGTGGCGGCGGGTTGAGTTTCTGCTGAATAAACATCGACACCCCCATAATCAACGGCAGGATAAAGTAAGGGTCCATTACCGATAGATCCTCAATATATCCAATAAACGGTGCGTGGCGTAATTCAACACTTTCCATCAATACCCAGTACAAGGAAATAAATACCGGCATCTGCACCAGGATTGGTAAACAGCCACCTAAAGGATTAATTTTTTCCTTCTTGTACAGATTCATCATTTCCGCTGATTGTTTCTGGCGATCATCGGCATAGCGCTCACGGATAGCGGTTAGCTTAGGCTGAACCTTTCGCATATTCGCCATCGAGGTATAGGCTTTGGCATTTAACTGGAAGAAGGCTGCTTTGACTAAAACAGTCACAGCAATAATGGCAAAACCCCAGTTACCTAAATAACCATGCAACTTGGTTAGCAACCAGAATAAAGGCTGGGCAATCCACCATAAAATTCCGTAGTCAACGGTAAGTTCTAACCCCGGTGAAATTTCTTCCAAACGATATTGATCTTTAGGGCCCGTATAAAATTGTGAACTAATCTTGCCTGTCTCGCCCGCATTAACGGTAACCTGTGGGCTAGTAAACCGAATAATATTGGCATCGTCTTTAGCTTTTAGCATTGAATAGGTATGAGTTTGGCTGGCATCAGGAATCCATGCACTGGTGAAATAGTGCTGAACCATCGCAACCCAACCCCCTTCTAAATTTTGCTTGGGGAATTGTTTTTCAGCAATATCTTCAAAGCTTACCTTAGAATAAGGCTCATCGGGTAAGTGGATAGCAGCACCCAGATAAGGCGCTAAACCCATACCTGAAGTATCTTGTGCTGGGTCCGGTGTACTATCACGCTTCAACTGGCCAAACATACCGCCGGTCCAGGGTAGGCTACCTTTATTATCAATCAGATACTGAACATCAATTAAATACTCGCCGCGGGTAAAACTAAAACGTTTAGTAATAGTGACTTCATTGCTGGCTTGATAAACCAAATCAACTAATAATCGGTCTTGTCCATCTTCTAAAATATATTCTCTTTGCTGATTTGTGTACTGGGCGCGACCTTTTGAAGTATCGATACCGTTAATACCAATCAAACCACTTTGGGCAATATAGGTACGCAGATTGGATTGCTCTAATAAAGTAAATGGCACATCAGGATTATCTAATTCAGCATAGTGCTTGGGTAAGGCAGCGAAGACGATATCACCCCCTTTTGTATTAATATCAATTTCCAGAGAATCAGTTCTTACTTTGATGCGATCTATATTTTTAACAAAAGCGGTTTCGTTAGAAGGCTCTTCAGGTTCCAGGCTTGGAATATCCGTATTGTTGGTGCTGGTTGCGGTAGCTGTTGGAAAAGCGGATTCAGGAACAGTTGCAGTAGTAGTGTTATTACCACCATTTTGCTGTTGCTGGTAAGCGGCAACAACATCGGTACCTTTTCTTTCGTCTTTAAAATTAACCCACTCTGTGAGTAACATAAAAGATAAGGCGGCGATGGCGCCAATTAATAAATAGCGTTGGAAGTCCATAATTAGTGTGATGTATGCTCGTTGTTGTTATCAGTAGTTTTTTCCGGCACAGGATCAAAGCCGCCGGGATTAAAAGGATGGCAACGTAATAATCGTCTTGTAGTTAAGTAACTACCTTTAATAGCGCCATGGTTTTCTAGTGCTTGAATAGCGTAGCTGGAACAGCTGGGGTGGAAACGACAATGGTTAGCCATTAATGGACTAATCGCATATCGGTAACCTTTAATACAGCCTATAAATATCCGGCGCATGTGTCGCCCATCAAGATAAAAGGAATAGGGAGTGGTTCTGTGACAGTTCTTGCTTCTATATATAGTGTTGCAATTATTTAGCTTTCTTTTCAGCTTTCAGAGACTTCTCATAAAGCTGTTGCCAAAGCTGATTGAATAACCTGTGTAGAGCTGAGTTATCCAACTGATCTAAACCGCGTCTTGCTAATACTACAGTATCTATACCACCTAACTGGTGCTGTTGTAATCTGAAGCTTTCTCTAAGAATGCGTTTGATTCGATTGCGCTCAGTGGCGTGACGTACATTCTTTTTTGCAATAACTAAACCTAATCGCGGTGTAGTCGTGCCGTTTTTGCGGGCCAGGTATAAAACTTGTTGCTTGGAAACTTTTAACTGGGCGTCATCAAAAACGGCTTTATAAGCAGTTGCATCGAGTAGTCTTAGGGATTTATTAAATGAAAAGTTAAGCATAACCGTTCATTTATCCTTTAGGATAGTGAATGCAAAAACTTATTGATTAAGCAGATAGACGCTTACGACCTTTAGCACGACGACGGTTGATTAATGCACGACCGTTTTTAGTGGCCATACGAGCACGGAAACCGTGGGTGCGTTTGCGCTTAAGTACGCTGGGCTGAAATGTTCTTTTCATGACGTTAATTCCAAACTGATAACAAAAATATGTTTTTCCATCAGGGGGTTAACAACTGTCTAAAAAGACAGAATCAGACCCCCGATATCAAGGACCGCGCATTCTAGAGAATTTGTCCGTTAATATCAATTCGTTTATGCGCTGATTTTACAGTAATTTTAGGCATATAAAGGAAGCAATAAACTCGCTCCTGCCTGAATTGACTTAGGCACAGACTATATACATGATGTTGATAACTTATCCACAACTCTTATTCATAGTTATCCACAAACTTAAACCCAGTATGGAATATCTTAATAAATTAATGCTGATCTCCTATAAGTCATTGATAATTAGTATCTATTAGGGCTTATATTTTTTTTCATTATTCCTTGTTTTTTTGTGGATAAGTCAAAATTCCAAGAGTACAATGCACAGCTCTCTGGCGAAGTTATCCCATTAATTATTGTTTTATGGTGGTAGCTGTAGCAATGCTAAGCCGGATTAATAGTGTGAGCAAAACGAACAACAGTTAGAAAAATAAGGTTCGATGCTAGTGTTTTTGGATAAACAATTGAAAAACTCATTTTTAACCACCATTTGTGGTTTAACAGCCCTGCTGATTGCGACGCTTTTGGCCAATAATACGCCGGAGTACGCCTTTGTCTGATTCTATGTGGCAACAATGCAATCACCTGCTGCAGGACGAGCTACCCTCCCAGCAATTTAATACCTGGATCCGCCCCTTACAGGCTGAGGTTCATGGGCAACAGATACGACTCTTTGCACCCAATCGTTTTGTTAAAGACTGGGTTAAAAACAAATACCTTAGCCGTATCCTTGAAATCACCTCTGAATTGTCTGGTGACCAGAGTGTGGATGTGAGTCTGGAGATTGGCGACCAACAGCCAGTAACCCGTAGAGACCAGCCAGCGGCTTCCGTCGCCCAGCGTCCGATTAATCCAATGGTCAACCCACCTAACGGCAGTAAAAGCACCATTGTTGATGCCAGGGGTGAAAGTCTCTATTCCGGTAATAATAAGGCCCCAGGTTTTATTAACTCCCCTTCTTCACCGTCCTCCCGCAAGGTTGAAGTTGAAGGGGCGATTCAGCACCAAAGCTTCCTGATTAAAAATTACACCTTTGATACTTTTGTTGAAGGTAAATCCAACCAACTGGCCCGCGCTGCCTCTATGCAGGTTGCCGAGAATGCCGGCGGCGCTTATAACCCGCTATTTCTCTACGGCGGTGTTGGTTTAGGTAAAACCCACTTGATGCATGCAGTGGGTAACTCGATTATGCAGAAAAAGCCGGATGCCAAAGTGGTTTATCTACATTCGGAGCGCTTTGTAGCGGATATGGTTAAAGCGCTACAGCTTAATGCAATTAACGAATTTAAGCGTTACTACCGTTCGGTGGATGCGTTGTTAATTGATGATATCCAGTTTTTTGCTGGTAAAGAGCGCTCCCAGGAGGAGTTCTTCCATACCTTTAATGCCTTGCTTGAAGGTGGTCAGCAGATGATTTTAACCTGTGATCGCTACCCTAAAGAAATTAGCGGTTTGGAAGAAAGGCTTAAGTCTCGCTTTGGTTGGGGTTTAACGGTAGCCGTAGAGCCTCCCGAGCTGGAAACCCGCGTCGCTATATTAATGAAGAAGGCCGAACAGGCTAATATCACCCTGCCTGCCGATGCGGCTTTCTTTATTGCCCAAAGAATTCGTTCTAATGTCCGCGAGCTAGAAGGCGCCTTAAAGCGAGTGATAGCTAGTGCTCACTTCACTGGCCGCCCGGTTGATATCGACCTGATTAGAGAGTCATTAAAAGACTTGCTGGCCCTACAGGATAAGCAGGTCAGCATGGATAATATTCAGCGTACTGTAGCCGAGTATTATAAGATCAAAGTATCCGATATGATGTCCAAGCGTCGTAGCCGTTCTGTAGCTCGCCCCCGTCAGGTGGCAATGGCTTTAGCCAAGGAATTAACCAACCATAGCCTGCCGGAAATTGGCGATAGCTTTGGTGGCCGGGACCATACCACCGTGTTGCATGCTTGTCGCAAAATTAAAGAATTGGAAGAGACGGATGCCGATATCCGCGAAGATTGTAAAAACCTATTACGCTCACTCACTACCTAACTAACCGATAAGGATAGAGATCAACATGAAATTTTTGATTTCCCGTGAAGCCCTGTTAAAACCACTTAACCTGGTTGCCGGTGTGGTGGAACGCCGCCAAACCTTGCCAATCTTATCTAATGTCATGTTGGAATTGGATGGTAACCAGCTTTCGATTACGGGTACGGATCTAGAGGTTGAGTTGGTAGGTCGTGTGACATTGGAGCAGGCTCCGCAAGCCGGTGGAGAGATTACCGTGCCGGCCAGAAAGCTGGCTGATATCTGTAAGTCCCTGCCTGATGGTAGTGATATTGAGTTTATTCAGGACGAGCAGCGAGTTATTGTTAAATCCGGCCGCAGCCGCTTTACCTTATCGACACTGGCCGCCAATGATTTCCCTAATGTAGAAGAAAGCCCAGGCAGCCAGGACTTTACCGTAAAACAGGGCGATTTAAAGCGTCTAATCGATCGCACCAGCTTTGCCATGGCCCAGCAGGATGTTCGTTACTACCTGAATGGTATGTTGTGGGAAGTCTCTGCCGGCCAGCTGCGCGTTGTAGCTACCGATGGTCACCGTTTAGCGTTGTGTACCCTCGCCGCTCCTATAGAAACTCAAGAAAATCAACAAGTTATACTGCCTCGCAAGGGCGTGGTTGAGTTGGCGCGTCTATTAATGAATGAAAATGACGACGTTCGAGTAGTGATTGGTTCCAACCATATCCGCGCCACTACTACGGATTTTACCTTTACCTCTAAATTGGTAGACGGCAAATTCCCTGATTATGACCGAGTATTGCCTAAGAGCAGCACCAAGACGGTATTTGGCTTACGTAATGATTTGCGCCAGGCCTTTTCCCGTACTTCTATTCTCTCTAATGAGAAATACCGTGGTGTACGGCTGATGCTATCGGATGCCAGCCTACAAATTGTAGCTAATAACCCAGAGCAGGAAGAAGCGGAAGAGATCGTTAATGTAGATTACTCCGGTGAGTCGTTGGAAATTGGCTTTAATGTCAGTTACTTACTGGACGTAATGGGTGTGCTAAGCGGTGATACCGTCAAGCTGTCATTATCAGATGCTAACAGTAGCGCCTTGCTTGAGGAGTCCGAAGAAGGGGATTCCATGTATGTTGTTATGCCAATGCGTCTTTAATGGATCGAATTGAATAGCTTAATAGCGTGTTAATTAAAAGACTGGAAGTTACCGGTATACGTAACCTGCGTAGCGCCAGCCTTAACCCGTTTTCCTCTATTAATGTGTTATATGGTGAAAACGGAGCAGGAAAAACCAGTGTATTAGAGTCTATCCACCTACTCTCTTCTGCTCGTTCTTTCCGAAGCCATAAACTAAAACCATTAATAAACAGTGAGATGGATAGTTGTGTCGCCTTTGCTGAGATTGATATACCCGGCGCAGGCTACCAACCGGTAGGAGTTGAGCGGTTTAAATCCCCTTCTACACCGGGTGTGATTAAAATTGCCGGTCAATCGGTTAAATCCGCCGCTGCCCTGGCAGAGAATCTGCCGGTACAGGTGATTAGCTCCGACACCTTTAAGTTGTTGGAGGGTTCGCCATCAGTGAGGCGACAGTTTCTGGATTGGGGTGTGTTCCACGTGGAACACCAGTTCCATCCAGTCTGGAAGAATACGCAGCGTTGTTTAAAACAACGGAATACTTTACTGCGTCATGGTAGAATCGACGACCAGCAATTAGCGGTTTGGACCGACGAGTTTGTTGGCCTGGCAAGGCAGTTGGATAGCTTTAGAGCCCAGTATTTCCAACAGCTGGTACCAGTATTTGAGCAGACACTGGCTCGATTGCTGGGTCTGGAAGGTTTATCTCTCGGTTATTACCGGGGCTGGGATAAAGAGACCGACCTTGCCGAGGTATTGGCAGCCAATGTAATAAGAGAAAAAGAACAGGGTCATACAACTTCTGGACCGCACCGAGCCGACTTAAAGTTACGCTACCAGTCGGCTAGTGCTGCGGATATTTTATCCAGAGGCCAGCAAAAGCTGGTGGTATGTGCCTTAAGAGTGGCCCAGGGGTATTTATTATCTCAGCTAACAGGCCGGTCCTGTGTCTACTTGGTTGATGATTTGCCTGCAGAATTAGATAAAAAGCATCGGCAAGCCCTGTGTGCCCTATTAGAAGAACTTGAATGCCAGGTGTTTGTAACCTGTGTAGATCATAAAGATATAGATGATTGTTGGTCCGGTGAGGCCACAATCAGTATGTTCCACGTGGAACATGGCGTTATTAAGCAACAATAACAACAACATCATAGTAAGCAACTAGCGAACAGGTTTTTTATGAGCGAAGAAGAAAACAGCTACGACTCCTCAAGTATCAAAGTCCTTAAAGGCCTTGATGCCGTGCGTAAGCGCCCGGGCATGTATATCGGCGATACTGATGATGGTACCGGCTTGCACCATATGGTGTTTGAGGTGGTCGATAACTCTATCGATGAGGCCCTGGCGGGTCACTGTTCGATTATTAATGTTGTAATTCATCCGGATGAGTCAGTCAGTGTTTCCGATGATGGTCGTGGGATACCGACAGAGGTCCACGAAGAGGGTATCTCAGCCGCTGAAGTTATTATGACCGTGCTTCATGCCGGCGGTAAATTTGATGATAACTCCTATAAAGTCTCCGGTGGGCTGCATGGTGTGGGCGTTTCCGTAGTAAATGCTTTATCCGAAGAAGTTAAGCTAACGATTCGTCGTGGTGGCAAAATCCACGAGCAAATCTATAACCACGGTGTTCCACAGGCGCCATTGGCTGTTGTGGGTGACTCTGAAACTACCGGTACAGAGGTTCGCTTTAAGCCTTCTGCTGATACCTTTACCAATATTGAATTCCACTTTGACCAACTGGCCAAACGACTCCGCGAGTTAGCCTTCCTTAACTCCGGGATTCATATCTCCTTAAAAGATGAGCGTAGCGGCAAGCAAGAAGACTATGCCTATGACGGCGGTTTAAGTGAGTTTGTGGCTTACCTGAACCAAAACAAGACTACGATCAATAAGTTATTCCACTTTAATGTGATGGGTGAAGGTGGTGTAGGGGTAGAAGTGGCGCTGCAATGGAACGATAGTTTCCAGGAAAGCATCCACTGTTATACCAATAATATCCCACAACGTGATGGCGGCACACACTTAGCGGGATTTCGGGCCTCATTAACTCGTAGTTTGAATGGTTATATAGAGCGCGAAGGTTTTGCCAAGAAAGACAAAGTCTCCACCAGCGGTGATGATGCCCGTGAAGGTCTGACTGCCGTTATCTCGGTTAAAGTCCCAGATCCCAAGTTCTCATCTCAAACCAAAGACAAATTAGTCTCCTCAGAAGTGAAAACCGTCGTGGAACAAGCGATGAATCAGTCTTTTGGTGACTATTTGATGGAAAACCCCGGTGAAGCCAAGCTGGTTGTCACCAAAATGATGGATGCAGCCCGCGCCCGTGAAGCGGCCCGTAAAGCTCGTGAAATGACACGCCGTAAAGGCGCGCTGGATATTGCTGGCTTACCAGGAAAACTGGCGGATTGTCAGGAGAAAGACCCTGCATTAAGTGAGGTTTATTTGGTGGAAGGGGACTCGGCGGGTGGATCTGCAAAGCAGGGCCGCGATCGTCGTACTCAAGCGATTCTTCCGCTAAAAGGTAAAATTCTAAACGTAGAAAAAGCGCGTTTCGATAAAATGCTGTCTTCGGTTGAAGTCGGCACCATTGTTACTGCTTTAGGTTGTGGTATTGGTAAATCAGAATTTGATCCCGATAAGCTGCGTTACCACAGCATCATCATCATGACCGATGCGGATGTGGATGGTTCTCACATCAGAACCTTGCTTCTAACGTTTTTCTTTAGGCAGATGCCAGAACTCATCGAGCGCGGCCATGTCTTTATCGCCCAGCCACCTTTATACAAAATTGGTAAAGGCAAACAGCACCAATACTTAAAAGATGAAGAGGGTAAAGACCAGTACCTGACACAAAGCGCGATGGAAAACGCTTCTTTGCATACCAGCCCCGACGCGCCAGGTATTGTTGGCACAGCGCTGGAAGATTTGGTTAAACAATACCGCAGCGTATTAAATACGATTGCTCGCCTTTCCCGTTTATATCCAGA
>JAAELM010000511.1 GCA_024226635.1 Oceanicoccus sp.
CTACTGCTTGCATAGCTTCACCGCCCATCTTCATATTCTCGGCCTCGAACTGTGCTTGTTGCTGTGCTGCTCGCTGCTCACGTAATGCTTGCACGTCTTCATCACTGTTTAGGTAAGCTGCCGGTATATTCAAATCAACACCTAAGTCGCGCGCCGCCTTATCTTGGTTGAATAGGTCCAATACTTCTGGCTTAAACTGGGCAATACCGCCCAATAACCCTAAGTATCTTTCAACGTTCGCTATGCCGTCCCTTTTCTGACTACGCGATAATGAACCAACATAAGATACATCAATATCGCCGCCATTCTGCTTTAAGCTTTCAGGTAATTCTTTTAACTGTCCGCTTCTAAATAAGATGTTTAGTGTTCTACTAATCAATGGGTCGAGCAAATCAGATTGCAAGCGACCTAGCGTTGGTCCTAATGTTCTTTGCATTAACTCCATACGCGCCATCGTTTCTGTCGCTGTCATTGCCGGTGAGTCTTTAAGTTGTAGCTGGTCCATATAAAAAGCTTTTTGAATGGCCTGCACTAAATCGCCTTTCTGTAATTGACTAACATCAAATCGTGCCG
The DNA here is from genome assembly GCA_024226635.1 of Oceanicoccus sp. GTDB lineage: Bacteria > Pseudomonadota > Gammaproteobacteria > Pseudomonadales > Dasaniaceae > Oceanicoccus. The sequence continues at coordinate 574 of JAAELM010000511.1, forward strand.
CTGAATTCATTGGCATTAACTTGCTAGGGTCACGTACAACATTCAACCCTGCTGGCCTCATGTCTAAATCACTCATGATATTATTCATGGTCGTCACCCAAGGCGGGTCGATAACCTTTTCAGCACTGCGCAAGATTAACTCAACTAACTCATTAAGCGTTAATACATCATTAAGCGCGTTCATTGCAGGACTGTTACCCCACTTAGACTCGCTAGTCTTTCTCCATCTAGGCGCATAGGCTGGCATTTCATAATA
>JAAELM010000512.1 GCA_024226635.1 Oceanicoccus sp.
CTTTACCGCAGGTAAGATTCGTAATATCTAAAGGTCCTCCATTTACCCTTTCAACAGCCTCCATTACAAAACGGTTACCTTTCAATAGAAGAGCCATCGGGATAAGCCACATATTGACTACGCAGTGCTCAAACCCACAAGCGATCAGACAAGCTATTGGCCAAAGTAAAGATAAAACCTTATCCATGTTGTTCCTGGCGCTATAACACAACCAGATACCCAGGCATACCAGAACATTACAGAGAACCCCTCTGGCAAAAGCAACTCCAAATGAAAGACTAACCTTATCATTGGCAGCAATGACAATTTTGGCTCCAAGCAGATGATTGTGAGCCGTCCACTGTGCGGAAATGTATATCCAAAAAACTATACTCAACGCACCAATAAGATTTCCGATAAAAGCGATAAACAGATTCCTGGTAAGATCACCACTCGTAATCTTTCCGGCAAAAAAGGACATGGCAATAAGACAATTGCCAGTAAAAAGCTCTGCACCCGTAATTACAATTAGGACCAAAGCCATGGTAAAGGTAACACCGCCAACTAACGCATTTAAACCGAAACTGGAAGTTGCTGTATGTGTTACCATCATCATCAGCTGTGCACCCAATGCAATA
>JAAELM010000513.1 GCA_024226635.1 Oceanicoccus sp.
CAACTTGATGACGCTTCAAGGGACGGTTAACAAGACAGGCATAATGCTGTTTCTAGCCCTGTTGACAGCAACCTGGGTATGGCGCCAATTTCTCTTTCTCGAATCATCTCAAATATCACTGTATTTATGGGGAGGGGCCATCGGAGGTTTCATAGCCGCAATGGTAGCTATCTTCAAGCCAACGACAGCGCCGATAGTGGCACCGATTTATGCTTTATTGGAAGGACTGTTTCTGGGTGGAATCTCTTCTATTATGGAAGCACGTTTCCCCGGTATAGTAATCCAGGCCGTAGGACTCACTTTCGGGACTTTATTCGCCCTTTTGTTTGCTTATAAGTCCGGGCTAATTAAGGCAACTGAAAATTTCAAGCTTGGCGTAGCCGCTGCAACAGGCGGAATTTTCATGATGTACATGGTGAGCTTTATCCTTGGTTTCTTTGGCATGAACGTCCCATTTATTCATGGCAATGGTATTATGGGAATTGGTATCAGTGGTTTTATTGTTGTC
>JAAELM010000514.1 GCA_024226635.1 Oceanicoccus sp.
CGAGCGGCCCATTCCACTGGCCGCAGTCGCGGAGATTAAAGTCAAAAAAAGCCCAGGCGAAATAAGACGCCTGAATCAGGAACGAGTAGCCGTAGTCTCTGCAAATCTTGTTGGTAGAGATTTGCGGAGCTCAGTTACAGACATAGAGGAGAAGATATCAGAGATTAGGTTGCCTGATGGTTATGAGGTATCTGTCAGCGGGCAGAGTCGTGAAATGCTTGTGGCCTTCTCCAGTATGTCCTTTGCTATACTCCTCGCGCTATTTCTGGTCTATATAGTAATGGCTTCACAATTTGAATCACTCCTTCACCCATTTGTAATAATGTTTACCATACCATTTGCCATGGTAGGTGTAGCGGCGGCGCTGTTTATAACGTCAAAACCAGTAAGCGTTATAGTGTTAATAGGAGTTGTCATGCTGGCGGGTATTGTAGTAAACAACGCGATTATTCTCGTCGATTGTATAAACTCCCGCGTGAAGGAGGGAATGGCAAGACGGGAAGCTATTATCGAGGGCGGCAAGATACGGCTACGCCCAATAATGATGACCACCACCACTACCATACTTGGACTGCTCCCACTGGCGCTAGGCCTTGGCGAAGGCGCAGAACTCAGGATGCCTATGGGTATCACCGTAATAGGCGGACTACTCTTCTCCACACTCCTCACCCTCATACTGGTTCCAATAGTATACGACATAGTTGAAAAGATAAAAGAATCAGCCTGGAAAAGAAAAAATATTTAAAGAAGTATTTAAAATCAATACTTATTTCCAGCAATATTCCTTCCACAATCGTGCCAAATACCTCGGTTAC
>JAAELM010000515.1 GCA_024226635.1 Oceanicoccus sp.
AATGAGGACATCGGAGTTGCGCCAGAGCGTAGCATGGTGACTGAGCCAGTAGACACTAAAGCAATTGTTGCTGACGAGCGTCACCGGATTAGCGAAATTGCCGCTACTGGTAAAGCCTTTAATATGGAAGATGCTGCCAACCGGGCGATTGCTGACGGTTCTAGCCTTGACCAGTTCCGTAAAATTGTTCTCGATGCCAAAGCCAGAAGTTCACAAGTTGAATATCAGGCTCCAGTTGAAGCTATTGGTATGAGTAAAAAAGAAAAGAAAGAATATAGCCTTTTCAGAGCAATTCAACTTGCTGCTTTGGGTAAACCATTAGATGGCCTCGAAAGAGAATGCTCCGATGAGCTCGCCCAACAGATTAGTAAACCTGCCAAAGGTTTTTATGTACCGCCTGAAGTGGTCAATATGCGTGGCAATATCGCGGGTGACGCGGCAAAAGGTGGCAATCTGATTGACACTGAGTTGCGTATTGGTTCGATGGTCAGTGAGCTGCACGATGCCATGGTGCTACCGAAGCTTGGGGTTAAAATGCTGCACGGCCTGACTGGCAATGTCGTAATTCCAACGGATGATGGTGGAATTAATACTTACTGGCTGCAGGAAAACGGCGAACCCAGTGTGTCTGAATTCAGTATAGGCCAGCTGGCAATGCGTCCACATACCGTTGGTTCTTTAATCAATCTGTCGCGTGAATTGCTGTTGCAGACTGGTAACTGGGTTGAAGGTTTTGTTCGCAGTAAGCTAATGCGCAGTATGGGCTTGGAAATCCAGCGTGCCGCACTGCTGGGCTCTGGTTCCAGCAATCAACCGACCGGGCTTCTGACCAGTCTGACTTCAAGTCAGATTGTAGCGATTGCCACTAATGGCGGCGCACCACTGTTGAAACACTTGATCGCACTGGAAACGAAAGTTGCTGACGCTAATGCCGACTTCGGTACTATGGCTTACCTGACTAACTCAGTAATGTTTGGCCAACTTAAACAGACTCCGGAGTTTGCTGAAGCCTTTACTCGTCCAATTCTTAAAGTAGGTAATGACGGTAGTGGAGAAATGAATGGTTACAGAACCTATCGCACTAACCAGATTCCTAAGAACCTGACTAAGGGTACTAGCTCTAATAGCTGTTCCGCAATTCTTTTCGGTAATTTCTCTTCACTGGCAATTGGTTTCTGGGCTGGCTTGGATATTGTCGTTGACCGGGCAACTGGTTATGCCGCAGGTCAAGTCAATGTCCGGGCTCTGCAGTCCTGTGATGTCGCGGTAACCCGTAAAGAATCCTTCGCCGCAATTAAGGACGCGAAGGTAAGCGGCTGATGTTCGAAAAATTAAACAAAGCTGTCTTGTTGTCATTTGGCGAGCAGGTCGGAAGCAATTCCGGCCTGTTCACTGCCATTGTTGACTTTGCCGAAGTTTCAGGAAAATTTGGCGGCTTTAAGAAAGATTATACTAAACTGGAACTGGTGGCTGCGGAAGGTGCGGTCGCCAGTCTTACTATTGGTGGGGAAATCACTGTGCGCGGCAAAACTTACCGAGTCGCTGATAAACTCGATGACGGTGGCGGCATGGTACGAATTCCTTTAACTGACCCGACTTCCGGCAGTGTTCCAGAAAATACTGATTGGACGGATATTTAAAATGCAACCAGTTGTTGATTTAAAAATTGAAGGTAATGAGGAAGTTAAATACGCTCTAGAGCATTATGG
>JAAELM010000516.1 GCA_024226635.1 Oceanicoccus sp.
CTTCCGGTCTGGCTGCTGCTCCAGCCAAGAGATTTTATTAATTCTCAACAGCTTTGTGTTGGATTGGGTATTATGTATCTGGGCCTTTTTATAGTGCATCCTCCTATGGTTGCACCTGCCCTTAATCTTGATGTTGAGGGCGGCTTGCCATGGTTTCCATTTTTATTTATTACGATAGCCTGTGGCGCGATATCGGGATTCCATGGTTTAGTCGGTTCCGGTACTACATCTAAACAGCTTAATAATATTAAAGACAGCAGAATGATTGGTTTTGGGTCAATGCTGGGAGAGGGTTCATTAGGGCTTATGTCAGTCATTGCATCAACGGCAGGATTTGCGACACTTGCCGCATGGAAAAGTCATTATTCAAGCTGGAGTACCGCTGGAAGCATGGACGCGAAGATGGGAGCGTTTGTCAATGGTGGCGCATATTTTCTGAAGGAAGGTCTGATGCTACCTGATGGTTTTGGTACTACACTGATTGCGGTTATCGTCATAAGCTTTGCCGCCACCACTCTTGACACTTCAACAAGGATACAGAGGTA
>JAAELM010000517.1 GCA_024226635.1 Oceanicoccus sp.
AAGGGCGCATAGTTATTCTATGCAACCTTTGCTGCAACGCAGAAGCTGGGGCGCAAGGCAAGTAAGATGGAAAATTATTTAATTCCGCGACCCTTAGTACCATAATAAAAGGAACCCGTCGGCAGCTTCCCCTGCCCGCCAGTCAGGTATCACCTGAAGACAAATAAGCTATAGCTGTCAAAAGCTGAGCTTAATAAACCTGGATAAACGAGCTGACACAAATGTCAAACCTTGTCAATAATGTTAAACATTTCCCCCTGATCACCCGTATCGTATCACCATTAAAATGGTTGCTTCTACAGTTAAATCATTGTTTTAATTAATATTTTCATTATATTTATAAAGCTGGCACGGCAACTGCATACTCTTATCACATGGAGTGGCTAATCTGCTTCACTTTTAACCTAATTTCTGAGGAACTTTGAACATGAAAAAACAACAAGCTGGTTTTACATTAATCGAATTAATGATCGTAGTTGCAATCATCGGTATCCTGGCTGCCGTCGCTTTGCCTGCTTATCAGGGCTATACACAGTCTGGCGCTGCGGGTTCACTGGTTTCTGCTGCCAGGACATTCCGAATTCAGGCTTCTACAGCGATTCAAACCGGTGATGTGGCCAATGCCGCCGCTGTGGCGCTAGGTGCCAACGGGGTTCAAACAGCTGTACAATTCACAGCAGATCCAAACGTGGCTGCCGCCGCTATAGCAGCCGGCGTGCTGACACTGACAGGTAGTGCTAAAGTTGGCGCAAATAATGCCTTGACCATCACCATGGCTGATGATGGAACAGCCACTTATGGTGGTAACTGTTTCACCAGTGGAAACTGTAAAGGATTGCAATAAGAAGCAATTTATAAGCTAATAAATCTAGCTTAGTGAAATAAAAGCAGGCCATACTGGCCTGCTTTTTTTGTCCCCACAATAAAAACTCAATCCTGTTTTTAACTGGCAACCAGTCATCCGAGTCCGAACAGGATTCACGCCCGGCTCAGGGCAGACGTCATGTTAGGGTCGAGGAAATAAATAATGTTCCAATATTACGCCGAATTGCGCTCCAGATTCAAGGCGCAGCAAAGGGCGCATAGTTATTCTATGCAACCTTTGCTGCA
>JAAELM010000518.1 GCA_024226635.1 Oceanicoccus sp.
GCGCTTTAAGGCTCAAAACTGGCTAAGGGTAGCCCGGAGGGCCACAGGACCATTCCGCAACCCCCACCCAATACCTTGGCGCCGCTAACCACAAAAACCACCAGCACCAAACCCAAAAGATATTTACCCCAGGCAGCAATGCGCGAAGGCGGGAATGACAGTGGCTAAACAGCCAGCGCAGCCTTCTGCAAATCAATTAACTCGTAAATCCCTTTCTCAGCCAAAGCCAGCATGCTATCTAGCTCCGCACGGGTATAAGGCTCGCCTTCAGCAGTGCCCTGTACCTCAATAAAGCCACCCTTTTCAGTCATAATGACATTCATATCGGTTTCCGCATTGGAGTCTTCAGGGTAATCCAAATCCAGCACCGCCTCCCCTTCATACACACCTACAGAGACCGCAGCCGTCATTTGTTTTAAAGGATTACCTTCAATCATTCCCTCTGCATTCATATAGCGAATAGCATCCACCAAAGCCACACAAGCACCGGTAATAGAGGCCGTGCGAGTACCGCCATCCGCCTGGATAACATCGCAATCAATGGTAATAGAGTTTTCACCCAGGGCCGTTAAATCAACAGCGGCTCGAAGTGAGCGGCCAATCAAACGCTGAATCTCTACAGTGCGCCCACCCTGTTTGCCCCTTGCGGCTTCACGACCCATACGACTGCCGGTGGAGCGAGGTAACATGCCATACTCCGCTGTTATCCAACCCTGGCCCTGCCCCCTGAGGAATCTCGGCACCCCCGCATCAACCGAAGCTGTACAAATAACCTTGGTATTACCAAAAGTCACCAACACCGAACCTTCTGCGTGACAGGTAAAATTACGGGTGATTGTCACTTCGCGAAGCTGATCGTTACTACGGCCACTGGGTCTGTTCATAGGGGGTCCTGAAATACTCACTAAAAAGTTAAACACAAAAGAGCCGGCATTATACACATGAACGCTATGACGCGGAGCGCCAATCAAGCTAGAATAACTCCCCTTATTTCTCAGCAGGTAAGCATCACTATGATTCGCAGCATGACCGCCTTTGCCCGCCAGGCTTCGCAACACGACTGGGGCTCACTGATATGGGAAATTCGCTCAGTTAACCACCGCTATTTAGAGCCCAGCTTCAAACTCCCGGAGTCCATGCGCCGACTGGAAAACGACCTGCGGGAAAGGCTGCGCAAAACCCTGAGCCGCGGCAAGGTTGAATGCAGCTTGCGGGTACAATTTCAAGCTGGGGGCGGCTCCAGCCAACTGTCGATCAATACTGAGCTTCTAACACAATTGATTAGCGCCGGCGAAAGCGTGCAGCAGGAACTCAATGAACCTTCAGCACTCAACCCCCTGCAATTGCTGCAGTGGCCCGGCATTATGTCCGAGCCCGAGACCGACAGCGATTTAATGTGCGAGCAAGCGCTGGCCTTATTCCAGGTTACCCTGGAGCAACTGGTTGAAAGCCGCGAGAGAGAGGGTGCGGCCTTAAAACTGTTTATCGAACAGCGTCTGGATACCATTGGTGATATTACCGCCGCCGTTAAACAGCAACTGCCGAAAATCCTTCAAGCCCAGCGCCAGAAACTGCAAGAACGATTGCAAGAGCTAAAGACTGAGCTCAATGAAGACCGCCTGGAACAGGAAATGGTTATTCTAGCCCAGAAAGCCGACGTCGATGAGGAACTGGACCGGCTGGATGCTCACCTTATAGAAGTAAGAAGAGTATTGAACAAAGGCGGTGCCTGCGGCCGACGCCTGGACTTCCTGATGCAGGAATTAAACCGGGAAGCGAATACGCTATCATCAAAATCCATTGTCACCGATACCACACAAGCGGCGGTTGAGCTAAAAGTACTGATTGAGCAAATGCGCGAACAGATACAAAATATAGAATAACCACAATAATCACTGCAGCCGATTCGCCCCGAGGAAAGTCCTGAATGTCAGTCTCTGAACAAACCACCAGAGCAAAGCTCTACACCATCTCTGCACCATCCGGCGCCGGCAAAACCAGCCTGGTCAGTGCCTTGATCGATTCCACCCAACAGGTCAGGGTCTCAGTATCGCACACCACCCGCGCCATGCGCCCCGGTGAGCAAGATGGTGTTAACTACCACTTTGTTAGCCATGATGCCTTTAAGTCCATGCTGACAGAGCAAGCCTTTTTGGAACATGCCGAGGTTTTTGGCAACTACTACGGCACCTCAAGAGAGTGGGTAGAGCAAACACTCAATGCAGGGGATGACGTCATTCTGGAAATTGACTGGCAAGGCGCCCAGCAGATCAAAAAGCTGATGCCGGAAACGCTGGCTATCTTTATTATGCCTCCCTCCCAAGCGACGCTGCGGGAACGTCTAACCAATCGTGGCCAGGACGACAAAGCGGTGATTGATAAGCGCATGGCCGAAGCCGTTAGCGAGATGTCCCACTATGAACAGGGGGATTTCCTGGTGATTAATGACGACTTTAATACCGCACTGGCAGACTTACAGGCGATACTGCGTAGCTCCCGATTAGCCTTAGAGCCCCAGAAACAGCGACATCAGGACCTTTTAAAGGATTTATTAAGCTAACCGCCGTCATTCCCGCGAAGGCGGGAATCCAGACTGCATGTTGATACTGTTATTTCCGCTCAAGCGGAAATCTACAGCACTAGATTCCCGCCTTCGCGGGAATGACGTAAATATAGCCGGTAGATTGTTTTTGATACACTATCTTTGCTACAATGCGCGGCCATTTTGATCGACCCTGCATTCAAGCCAGATCCGTCGAAATACCCAAAAACTGAAACGAGAAACACCATGGCCCGTATTACTGTTGAAGATTGTCTGGATAAAGTTGATAACCGCTTTGAATTAGTGATGGTTGCAAGCAAGCGCGCCCGCGCACTGGCTACCGGTGGCAAAGAGCCTCTGGTTGCCGAAGAGTCTGACAAACCAACGGTTATCGCCCTGCGCGAAATTGCTGATGAAATGATCTCCCCCGCTGAAATCATGAATCCGAAGGAAGAAGAGCCTGAAGAAATCATGTTAGATATGGACATGGAGATCAATCCTGAAACACCGCCATCGTTCTAATAGAACGACTGAGCATTAAAAAATCCAAAAAGGCCGGGTGATTAAATCAACCCGGCCTTTTTCATGCCTGCCATTTTGCGCAAACCTTTGCGTGGGATGAAAGTCGTGGTATAAATTCTTTATACCCTTAATACAACCTCAAAACACCGACAGCCAAACAAGAGCAAATCACTACATGCAACAATACAGCTTCTTTCAGCAACGCGATAACCGCGAAGAAGTGGAAAACATCGATGCACTAGGTAGTGCCCTGCAAAGCTATCTCTCACCGGTCCAAGTCAAACTGGTTAAACGCGCTTACTACTATGCCGAACAAGCCCACGAGGGGCAGCGGCGGCGCAGCGGCGAGCCTTATGTCACTCACCCCCTTGCCGTCGCTGGTATTCTGGCTGATATGCATATGGACCACCAAAGCTTAATGGCGGCCATGCTGCATGATGTTATAGAAGACACCAGCATCAGCAAAGAAGCCCTGGGTGAACAATTTGGCGACTCCGTGGCCGACCTGGTGGATGGCGTCAGCAAGCTAACCCGCATGGAAGACCAAACTCGAGCGGAAGCGCAGGCAGAAAACTTCCAAAAAATGGCCTTGGCCATGGCCAAAGATATTCGCGTTATCCTGGTTAAGCTGGCTGACCGCCTACACAATATGCGCACACTCGGTGTCCTGAAACCGGAAAAGCGTCGCCGTATTGCCAAAGAAACCCTGGATATGTACGCCCCGATTGCCCAGCGTTTAGGCATGCACAATATTCGCGTTGAATTTGAAGACCTGGGTTTTGCCACCCTAAACCCAATGCGTTCTACCCGCATTCAGGCAGCGGTTAAATCTGCCCGCGGTAACCGCAAAGAAATTATTCAACAAATTGAAGAGTCCATAGAAGCCTGTTTAGAACGGGAAGGCCATGAGGCCGCAGTCGTTGGCCGGGAAAAACACCTTTATAGTATTTACCAAAAAATGCGCGGCAAGAGAAAATCCTTTTCTGAAATTATGGATATCTACGCCTTTCGTATTGTAGTGGACAGCGTAGATACCTGTTATCGGGTTTTGGGCTGTATTCACAGTTTGTACAAACCAGTGCCAGGCCAGTTTAAAGATTATATTGCTATTCCAAAGTCTAACGGCTACCAATCTTTGCATACGGTTTTGTTTGGTATGCACGGCGTGCCTATTGAAATTCAAATCCGCACCCACGAGATGGAAGAAATGGCCAATCATGGTATCGCCGCACATTGGTTATATAAAACCAATGAAGGAAAACCACTTAATGGCAGCCATACACGGGCCAGGCAATGGCTACAGGGCTTGCTTGAGATGCAGCAGCGCGCGGGTGACTCTTTAGAATTTATTGAAAGTGTAAAAATCGATTTATTCCCTGATGAAGTTTATGTTTTTTCTCCCAAGGGAAAAATTATGGAACTGCCACAGGGTTCTACTGCCGTTGACTTTGCCTATGCTGTGCACACCGATGTCGGCAATAGTTGTGTGGCAAGCAGAATTAACCGGCGTCTGGCGCCCCTTTCAGAAAAACTGCAAAGCGGCCAAACCATAGAAATTATTACCTCCTCCGCCGCGCAACCCAACCCGGCCTGGCTTAACTTTGTTGTCACCGGAAAGGCTCGCACCAATATTCGCCACTTTTTGAAAAACCAGTTAACCAATGAATCGGTAGCATTGGGTAGAAGGCTCCTGGAAAAAGCGTTGACGGAACTGGGCTCTGGTATCGACCAACTCAATGAACAGCAAAAAGAATTACTGCTAAGTGATACCGGCATGAAAACCTTTAATGAAGTGTTAGAAGATATTGGCATGGGTAATCGTGTCTCGTTCTTAACTGCCCACCAATTACTGGCCGAGACCGACGATGAAGGCAAAACCAACCATCCGGGAAATGCCACCCATTCACCGTTGCTTATTCGCGGCAGTGAGGGCTTCCAGGTTAATTTTGCCCATTGTTGTTACCCAATACCCGGCGATTCTATTGTAGGTTTTATCAGTTCAGAGCGAGGCATTGTTGTTCATACCGACAACTGTCATAACAGCCAGGATTTTAGAAACAACCCCGAGCGGTCCGTCCCCCTACGCTGGGACGATGAAGTTGAAGGCGAATTTTCCGTTGAGCTAAAAGTTGAATTGGAAAAAAGCCGCGGCATCATTGCTGTGTTAGCTACCAAGATAAATAGTCTGGACGCTAATATTGAAAAAATAAGCGTCGAGGAAGAAGGCCCCAGACTCAATAGCGTCAATGTTGTAGTGGGCGTGCATTCCCGTATTCACCTGGCGCGGATTATGAAACATATTCGCCGTATCAAAGAAGTTGTAAAAGTTACCCGCGCTAAACATTAATACTATATAAACACTGCTATATAAGCCCTACTATAAGCCCCACTGCATAAGGATAATTTTGTGAGTAAAAAAGAAATCATTGCAACCAGCAAGGCTCCTCAAGCCATTGGCCCCTATTCACAAGCCGTAAAGGTAGGTGATACAGTTTATTTATCCGGACAAATTCCTTTAATCCCTGAGACTATGGAGCTGGTAACAGGTGATATAAAAGCACAGGCTAAACAAGTCTTTGATAATTTAGCCGCCGTAGCGGCAGCAGCGGGCGGTAGTTTGGATGATGCGGTTAAAGTAAATATTTCACTGATAGATCTTGGGGATTTTGTGGATGTTAATGAAGTGATGGCAAATGTATTTCAACAGCCATTTCCGGCAAGGGCCTGCGTTCAAGTGGCGGCACTGCCTAAAGGCTCGGCGATAGAAGTGGAAGTAATTTTGTCTGTATAAATTTAACACGTCATTCCCGCCTTCGCGGGAATGACGGTTTTTTTTGGAATGACATATTAGAATTTCATTTTAAAGATCTGAAACTCAGGATTCTCACCCGTACGATCGCGAACACCCTGGTAATTATCCCGCTCTTCCTTGGTGTACTCAGGAAACCATTCCACTCGCGAACGTAGTGACGGGTTATCCGACAACTTAAATCGCTCGGGGCGCCACTCTTCCTGCTTATCCATATTCTTGCGCCATTCGGGTTCAGAACCCACTACCACGACTTCTTCTATATCACTGCGATATTCTTTATCTTCCAGTAAATCATCTTTACTGAGCTTTTGCGCAAAAAGGCTGCCTACGGTTAATGCCGTAATCATAAGCAGGACAATGCGTTGAAAACTATAGGGTGACGAAGTATTCCTTTTCATAGGCTTCATTATTAATTCACCTGTTCCTGCCATTCGAGAGTTTCAAGCCAGTAGTGTCTGGTGCTTGGAATCCATGCATCGGCAGTACGAGCCACCACCCATGAATTAATAAAGTTTAGAAAATCAGCATCGCCTTTATTGATGGCCATACCTTCTTTAAAAGCCAGCAGTGGTTTTACCAGAGGGATATCGACTTTGTCAGTATTTTGCAGGGCTACAAATTTCGGCAATGGGTTGGCAGCAATCATCGCGTGTATTTCACCTTTCAGCACAGCGCTTACCAGTTTTTGTTGTGTGCTATAAGTTTTTATTTTGGTTTTTGAAAACATGCGCTGGGCCACAGAAGCCGAAACCGTTTCACCCACTACACCAATATTGATATTTGGCTGCTTTAATTCATTGATACTTTTAATATCTTTAGTCAGTTTGGTATTGGCGGCCAGACCAATACCGGCATCGCCGTAGGGGCGGCTAAAATTTACCCGCAAAGCACGACTCGGCTTAATGCCCATACCTGAAATAATGATATCGATCTCGCCTTTTTCCAGAGTAGGAATTAGCTGGGCCCACTCATATAAACCGATCTGGGCTTTAATCCCCATATCAGCCGCCAGACGACGAGCCATATCAACCTCGGAACCTACCAATTGGCCGTCTTTTGCACGCATCACCCAAGGTGAGAAAAGCGCAACGCCGACACGGAGCTCACCGCTGTCGAGCACTTGCTGCAAACTACGTGGCTGTTCAGCCGCAGTGAGGTTAAATGAAAAAAGTATGACTGAAAGTAATACCAGCGTTCTAATCAAATAGTACATAATCGCTCCTTGAATTAACGTTTTACAATCAGCTAAGATTATTGGCCTTTTTGCTCGCAGCAACAAGCCATTTATTCCTCTTCTCTGAGTAATTCTCCATAACCTTGTTGATAACCGCGATAACGCAAATGATAA
>JAAELM010000519.1 GCA_024226635.1 Oceanicoccus sp.
CCAAAAAGCTCAAGCAATCAGAATTAGCCTATGAAGCAGGAGTCTCTGAACGCACCCTACAGCGTTTGGAGGCTGGCGATATCATCAAGTCCGATGGCTTGCTTAAGGTTGTTATGCAGCTAGGGCGGCTGGAAGAGTTACTCGCCACACTAGACACCCCCGAGTTCTCCCCCTATGACATGGTCGCCAGCACTAGAGCCAAATACTCAGCGGGCACCCAGTCACATAAAACCAGAGTAAGGCACAGCAAACAAGATAAGCTCAGTAAAACCAGAAGCAAGAACGCCACCATCGTGTGGCCCGAAGACCAATCATGAACGCCGGTGAGGTTACTTTATGGGGAGCCACAGTAGGCTTTGTGGCCTGGGACCCCAAAAAAGGCGCCGCGGCGTTTGAATACGATCGCGGGTTTCAAGACATGGGCGTTGAACTGGCACCTATGATGATGCCTCTCAGCAATGAAGTGTACAGCTTCCCTACCCTCAACACCGACACCTATAAGGGCCTGCCCGGTATGCTGGCGGATTCGCTGCCCGATAAATTCGGTAACGATGTTATCAACCAATGGTTGGCAGAAAACGGACGCACCCCCGACTCATTTAATGCGGTAGAACGACTGATGTACGTCGGCACTCGCGGTATGGGAGCGTTAGAATTTCAACCCGCCATTTATGAAAATAGCAGCGTAGAGCTGTCATTAAATATCGAAGAACTGGTAGCCCTGTCATCCACCATACTCACACTAAAAGAAGCCCAACAGTTTGAATTAACCAGCGGCAATGCCGCCAGTAACGTAGCAGGCTTAAGTAAAATTTTAGCGGTAGGAACCTCTGCCGGTGGTGCCCGCGCCAAAGCTATTATCGCCTGGAATGAAAGCACTCATCATGTTCGCTCAGGGCAAATTGATGCGGGTGACGGCTATAGCTACTGGCTGCTTAAATTTGATGGCGTAAGTAATAATAAAGATAAAGAACTGGCCGACCCCAAAGGCTATGGTCGTATCGAATACGCCTATCACCTGATGGCCCGCGATGCCGATATTGAAATGACTCAGTGCCGGCTCATGGAAGAACATGGCCGGGCGCACTTTATGACCAAACGTTTTGACCGCACAGAAGATGGCCAAAAACTGCATATGCAATCGCTCTGCGCTTTGGGCCACCACGATTTTAACAGCCCGGGAAGTACTTCCTATGAACAAGCTTTTTTAATGTGTAATAAGCTGGGCTTAGGTATGGCCGCTAAAGAGCAACTGTTTTTACGCATGGTCTTTAATGTACTGGCTTATAACAGGGACGACCATAGCAAACAGATTTCGTTTTTGATGGATAAGTCCGGGCAATGGCAACTTAGCCCAGCCTATGATGTAACCTACTCCTTTAATCCCAATGGTGAATTTACTAACAGCCATCAAATGACGATTAACCGCAAGCGTAAAGATATTAACAATGAAGATTTTCTCAGCGTTGCCAAACGGCAAGGCCTGAATACCAGTGCCGCCAAAAAACTAATTGAAAACGTTAGGGCTGCAACGGCACAATGGCATAACTACGCTAATATCGCCGGCGTTGATGACAGAAAGAGAATAATGATCGGTGAACTAATTAGCCCAACGTAAGATGACAACATCAAGGAAACCCGTCTTGCTACTCTCACCTGAAACGATAGACCCTGTTCCGGAGCCCGAAGGACTAGCGCGACGTATTAACCTGCCCCTACTGATTTTTTATGGCCTTGGCACCATATTGGGTGCCGGTATTTATGTACTGGTTGGCAAGGTCGCTGGCAGCGCCGGTATGCTGGCCCCTCTCGCTTTTATTGTTGCAGGTGTTATCGCCTGGCTAACCGCTATGAGTTACAGCAAGCTGGCGGTATTGTTCCCACAAAGTGCTGGCGAAGCGATTTATATTGAACATGGTTTTCAACAGCAATGGCTCAGCATGGCGGTTGGCCTATTAATTATCCTGACCGGCATTGTTTCAGCAGCAACTTTAACCCGGGGCTTTATCGGTTACTTTGTGTTACTGGTGCCGGTTAATGAAACTTTCGCTATGGTCGCAGCCCTGGTTCTACTGACGGCACTGGCAGCATGGGGTATTGCCGAATCATTAACCATGGCGGCATTGGTCACCCTGATAGAAATAGCCGGTCTGGTTATTGTGTTAGTCTTTTGCGGTGACAGCTTGCAGCAACTCCCGGTTAAAGCTCCGGATTTATTGATCCCCTCCTCTGCGGCGCAAGTGGCCGGTATTTTCTCCGGCGCATTTTTAGCCTTTTATGCCTTTATCGGTTTTGAAGATATGGTCAATGTGGTGGAGGAAGTCAAACAGCCTGAAACCACTATGCCAAAGGCGATTTTCTGGGTAGTGGTTATATCGACCGGCTTATATGTGCTGATAGCCCTGGTTGCCACACTGTCATTACCACTGAATGAGCTGGCGCAAAGTAAAGCCCCCTTAGCCGAACTGTTATCCAGTAAAAATGCAGTAGCTGCAAAAGTGGTTGCGGTAATCAGTGTACTAGCGATTGTAAATGGCGTGTTGATTCAAATTATCATGGCATCCCGGGTCTGTTATGGCCTGTCAAAACGCTTTGGTGGGCCACACTATTTACATCGCGTCTCATCGATTACCAAAACACCCGTTATTGCCACCTTGCTGATCGCAGCGCTGATACTGGTCGCAGCGTTAAGCTTCCCTTTAACGGCGCTGGCCAAATTTACCAGCTTTATTATTTTAATTATTTTTAGTTTGATTAATTTTGCGCTATGGAAAATGCATAGGAATCATTACCAGGCTATAGACCCTGTAGCGGTGCAGCAGATCAGCCGATTGCGCAGCTATCCTTTATTGGCTGGCAGCTTATGCCTTGCCCTATTGCTATTCCAGGTTAGCTATTAGCGACTACCTCGGTTGAGCAGGGTGCTATTTGAAAGGGCGCTCTTTAAAACAGAGGGCAGCACCAGCATTGTTGGCGTAAATAACAATGTTAAAACCGTAGAAAATGCCAGCCCATTAACAATGGTCAACGCCATCGGCGACCAGAAAGACGCGACGATGCCATCAATAAGAATATTGCGATTGATCAGGTCAATGCTGGCACCATTAGCCAGGGGCAACAGCCCAATCACCGTGGTCAGGGTTGTTAGCATCACCGGTCTAAAGCGCAGCTTGGCCGCGTGCATTGCCCGTTTGGCAATGTTCCAGTCGGGATGCGCAGCCTCAAGCCGGTTAAAGGTATCTATCAGCACAATATTGTTGTTCACAACAATGCCCGCCAGAGCCACTATCCCCACACCATTCATAATCATGCCAAAAGGCACCTGAGTAATTATCAAACCTAGCATAACGCCCGCTGCCGACATCACCACAGCAGAAATAATCAGGAGAGCTTGATAGAAACTATTAAACTGGGCAACCAGAATGATCAACATCAAAAATAGAGCAAGACCAAAGGCCAGGCTCAAGAAAGCCTGTGACTCATCCACTTCTTCACTAGCGCCCCTAAATCGATAGTCCAACTGCTGATCGATTCCCTCGGACTCTAACCACTGTGAAATTTCAGCCACTTTATCGGCGACAAAAACACCCTCTTCTGTGTAGGCAGATACGTTGATCACTTCAACCCCATCAATCCGCTGTACAACGTCCACGCGCGGTTTAGGCTCTATGGTGACAAAACTGGAAACCGGCACAGAACCATTAGGCGTGGAAACACGCAGATGCCTCAATGCCTCTATCGAGCGGTCTTTGGCCGGGTAGCGCAAACGGATTTCCACTTCTTCGTCCGCATCATCTGGACGGTATTCGCCCAAATAAACGCCCTCAGTCACCATCTGAATCACTTGCCCAACCTGAGCCACGTTGATCCCCAACATTGCCGCACTCGGTTTATCGACAATAAACTGCCATTCGATACCTGGCAGTGACAGCGTATCCTCCACATCTCTCAGACCTTCAACGCCATCAAAAAATTGTCGTGCGCGCCGCGCAGTCTGGTGAAGTAGAGGCCGGTCTTCCGATGTCAGTTCAAGTTGGATATCTTTTCCAATCGGAGGCCCACCCTGAATTTTATCGACCTGGACAATAATTCCGGGGATTTCCGCGGTCAGTGTCCGAATCTCATCCAGGACTTCATTCATTGATTTGTCCCGTTGTGTCGGGTGCAAAATCTCAATAAGCACTGGTGCAATCTGATCACGGGCAGCGGAGCCACCCGTCATAAAACCAAAGCCACCGGTGCTGACATAGTAGCTAACCATCTCATCTACTTGTGCAAGCTTATTTTCAACTTGCTTTGCCATTGCCAGTTTTTCTTCAACCGTCAGGTTACCTTGCGCACGTATAGATACAGTAGCCATAACGTCTTCAGAGTCGGCAAAAAACTCAATACCCGGGCCAAATTTTCCGTAACACCAAAAAATGCTGACTAGTAAAAATACCATTAAGGCTGAAGCCTTCACCGGGCTATTCAGACAGCGATTCAGCCCCCCCAGATAAACCTTGCGGATAGCTGAAAATTCGACGGCATCTTCAGCCTCTTCTGCAGAGCGTTTTTCTGCTCGCCGGCGATGCTTATCGGACATAAACATCGAGCCTACAATCGGCACCACCACCAGGGAGAAAATCAATGACCAGATCAACACAGAAAAAACTGTTTTTGGCAGGTAGGACATAAATTCACCGGTCACTCCCGGCCAGAATGCCAGCGGTAAAAATGCAGCCAACGTGGTCAGCGTAGAAGCAATAATAGGCACTGACATACGCTGCACAGAACCAAGATAGGCATCTATCGGCGACAGGCCATCCTGCATTTTGCGCTCTGCATATTCAACCACAACCAGAGCGCCATCAATCAACATACCCAACGACAGCAGCAGGCCAAAGATCACCATAAAGTTAATGGAAAAGCCCAGCAGGTAAACAACAATAAAGGCACCCAGTAGCGAAAACGGAATACCAAAGCCGACCAATATCCCAGAGCGCAAGCCAAGTGAGGCAACAACCAGCACCATGACTAACGCCATAGCTGCAATGATGTTACCGGTTAATTCGTCGACGGTGTTTTGGGTGAACTCGGATATGTCCAAAACAAATTCCACTGTAATGTTTGCCGGAATCCGGTCTTGCTTGTCCGCCACCATTTGCCGAACAGCCTGAACTGTATCCACCGTATTGGCTTTCAGTCTTTTATTAATCTCCAGCGCCAGCGTCGGTTTGCCATTAACCCGACCAAAGCCCTCAGCATCTTTAAAGGTTCGCCTGACATCGGCAACCTGTTCAAGCGTAATCACACCTTCCGGCGAAGATTTGACCGGCAGCTTGCGAATGTCATCAATGTCCTCGATCAGACCCGGCACTTTAACGCCAAAATTGCCATAGCCCGCATCGAGATCACCCGCCGGAATCAATAAATTATTCTGCTGCACAGTACTGAGTAATTCATTGGCGGAGATGCCAAAATACTCAAGCCGCGCCGGGTCGATATAAATCTCAGCAACTTCCTCGCGGGCACCTTTTAGCTTGACGGAAAGCACATCGGAAATACCCTCAAAGTCCTGCTGGAAAGATTTGGCCAATTGAAACAATTCGCGTTCAGAGGCGGTATCGCTGCTGAAACTGACCACCACAACCAGCGCCGATTGGGCGACGGCTTCTTCAACGACAGGCTCTTCAGTATTATCAGGAAATTCTGCTTTTGCCCGATCGACAACCTCACGGGCATTGCGAACAGCGGTGTCGATATCGACATTGGTATCGAATTCAACCACCGCATAGGCCATATTTTCCCGGGCTGTTGCCGTTATCTCAACAACGTCTTCGAGGGTCTTAAGCTCCTGTTCAAGAGGCTTGATCAACAGGCGGGAGCCATCTTCTGGTGAGATACCTTGATGCACAACCTTAATAATAACAAAGGGGGTCTTCACACTGGGGAAGCTTTCTATGGTCATTGATCCACGGGCGATCAGTCCAGCCAGAAGGACAAAGGCAATCATAAGAAGGCTCGCCTTATGCTGGCGAATCGCTAAGCGCAAAAATCCCGACATCCCTTATACTTCCCTCAACTACCCGATGGCTTGGTGGCAGGCGCTTCCATGGCCGGAGTATCACTCTCTACTATTGCCGCATCCGCTGCCTGTCTTCTGGACACTTTTACCTGTTCTCCAATACCGACATATTCATGGCCGGAAATAACAATATCAACCTTGCCAGGAAGACCTGTGACCCAAACGGACTCAACCTCATCAGCAACAATTTGCACAGGGTAATAACCCACGGTTTGATCTGTCTGTAGTGTCTTTATAATCAACTGCCCCTGCGTACCCAGAGATAATACAGAGGCTGGAACAGCGTGTGCTGTTATCTGTTTTAGCGTTATTGTGGCTCTACCCGTCAAATCGGCGAGTATCTCGTTACCGGGGTTGTCAAACACCGCCTCTACCTTGAACGCTCGGCTCTGCTGGTCTGCTTTCGCACTGCGAAACACAACACGACCTTCTCGCACTCGGCCATCGGCAAGCGCAATTTCCACGGTGCCTTGAGGGTCAAGCTTGATAATTTCTTTTTCCGAAACCTGGAAAACCACTTTAAGCGGATCCAATTGCAAGAACTCAGCAAAAATCTGCCCCCTCTGGAGATAGTCGCCCACTTCGTAAAAACGCTCATTCAAAACACCGTCAAATGGCGCTTTTAAATCCACGCGGGAGAGCTCTATTTTGGCGGCATCCAATAGTGTTTTCGCCGAGTCAACATCGAATTTTTTGCGCGCAATTTCTGCATCCGAAAGCAGATCTTTTGTTTTCAACTCAAGGGCGCCTTGGTACTCGAGCTGAACCTGCTCAACCAATGACTGGGCTTCAACCACCCTGAGCGCTCTTTCCTGGATGCCAATTTTGCCGACCAGCGTACCTTGTTTTACTTCTGTACCTTCAGCCACACTCGCTGCAACCAGGGGACCTTCGGTCTCGGCTCGCAGGTGCACCAGCCTGAAGGGTTCAGTTCGGGCGTTAAACATCAGCGAAGGTTGATAGTGCTCAGCGGTCGAAGTAGCTACTTCGACATGGGTTAAAAAGTTATCGGTATTTTCTTTCTCGACAGACTCGTCATTGCCGATTAATAGGCCTGAAAGCAACCAGGCCAGAACCAGGACGAGCACAATTAAGGCGTATCGAACGTTTTTACTCACACCGTTTCCTTTTTGTTGCGGTATTTTCTGAAGATAGACACAAGCACCCAGCCAATCGGGTTTGCATGCTTGCGCAGTATATAATACGTGAAGAGTAAATACTCCTTTCATTTGCATCGAATTGCATTAGAGACTTCAGAGGCAAAAATCTCCACCTCTGTACTACTTATTGGTGGCGTATTTAGCTTCTACCTGATCAATGTTCGTCCAAAGCGGCTAACAGCGCCTTCTCGAGTAAACCCCTGGCTTGGGTTGTATAGGCATAGATACAGGCATGAACTGAAGCTTCTTTCCAATTATTGGCACCGCATTGCTGGCTGTATTCTTCAAAGGCATTAAGCGAGCGAATTAGCTCTGTAAGGTGGGAAGGACATTTGCAAGTTATAGAATTACTTTTACTGGCCGCTTCCGTCAAGGCCTGCTCGGAAAAGTAATTCGGGATGGTGGCGGGCAGTGGCAAATTGAATTTTCGGCTGCTATCAAATAAACCAGAGATATAGGTTTGCTCTTTTTTTGCCCTGCTTGTAAAGGTATCGATTAACTCCAGGTTAATTGGCGCATCGTTGGCATATATTCCCTCTTTACTCAACTGTTCTTTCGCAGTAGTACTGAGAGTCGGATGATGAAAAAAAATACTACAGCCCTGCTGTTTGTAATATTTAAGCTTAGCCAGTGTTTGCTGGCTGATTTTTTCAGCCTGAAGCAACAGTATTTTGG
>JAAELM010000520.1 GCA_024226635.1 Oceanicoccus sp.
ATTATCAATAGCTTAGGGTATTTTTTGATGTGTGGATATGGGCTATAGATTGTTTATTTAATAATTTCATCTATGCCATAACTCAATGCAACGGCGCTACCCCAACCTGAGGCATATCCGCCAAGCCAATATCCCTGGCATGCTGCTCAAAGCCTTTATTCTTCCAGAAAAAGGCCCCAGGCATAGTCGTTGGTACTACCAAGACATAAAACAACGCCCGACCTATCAGTGCAGTAATCACAATAGAACCCAACAAGACAGTCCATAACATTAGGCTGGCAAGACTCTCACTGGCCCAAAGACTTAAGCCTATAGCCGCTAAGAAGTTCAAACCCATTAATCCATTACGCAGCAAATACGTTTTCCCAAACGTACTACGCTGAATATAGTGAGACGCCGCCCCTTCATGGTCCGCAGCACTTAAATCTTTATGATGAAAACTAAGGCCAATACCTTCAAGCGCAATACCTATCGCCATAAAACCACCCAGCAGGCTTAGCAGTGTGGCGGGGGATTGGCTTAGCCATAACAATACAGGCGTTGCGATCACAGCAATAACCACAGCACCCAGCGTTAGCATAGAACCGGCAAAGCTGGCGGCGGTGTGCCAATGGTCCCAGAACGGGCGGGCTTTGATACGGTAGCAGCGGTACATATAGTATAGGGCAATAGCACCTGCGGGGATGGCCAGTGCGCCAAATGCGGTGGCGGTGATAGCGGCAAGGTTGGTGAATTCGCTAAGTGCTGGGACCAGGTCCAGTACAAAGTTGTTAGCAGGTAGTGAGGCCAGCATATGAAAACCTACACAGGCCATAAAGACGACAATGCCTAAACCTTCTCTGGCAACGGGGGAGTGGCGGAGGTTATTAAAGCCTCG
>JAAELM010000521.1 GCA_024226635.1 Oceanicoccus sp.
GATTGCAGCTTTTGTCAGTGGCCGTAAACAAGAGATTGAATCGGTGTTTGAGCAAGTGTTGTTGATATGCCATGAACAAGGCTTACTCGGTAATGAATTGTTTGCGATTGATGGTTGCAAGATGTCTTCTAATGCGGCCAAGGAATGGTCTGGCACTTTTAAAGAGCTACAAGAAAAGCGCGATAAGCTTAAACGCCAAATCAGTTATCATATGAATGAGCATGAGAAATTAGACCGTAACGAAGAGGCTGATAAGGCGCGTAAACAGCGTACTGCCCAAGCGATTGACACGCTGAATAAAGCGCACGATAAGATAGACCAATTCCTAAAGGAAGCCGAGCCAAGGATGGGCAAAGGTAAACGACCACAGGAAGTGAAGAGCAATATTACCGACAACGAGTCAGGTAAAATGACCACCAGTAAGGGCACCATTCAAGGCTATAACGGCGTGGCAACGGTGGATAAGAAACATCAAATTGTTGTGGATGCCACGGTATTTGGAGAGGGCCAAGAGCACCATACCTTAAAGCCAGTATTAGAAGGTATTCAAGACAGGTTTAAACGCTTGGCGATCAGCGATGACATTTTGAAAACGCAAACTATCATCACAGCCGATACGGGGTTTGCCAACGAGAAAAACATGCAGTAC
>JAAELM010000522.1 GCA_024226635.1 Oceanicoccus sp.
GATAAGAGCCGGAGATCTTCTCTCGAAGAACTCCGGCCAGAAGGTCTTTATTACAAAAAGCCAAGCTTGGTCATCAAATCCTTGATGATGGTTTCCTGAGCCTCAAGAAAGGCTATAAACTTGTCACCGGGGTTGTGGATATTAACCCAGCCATTTCTCGAACGCACAGCTTCCCATTCTGGGGTATCGTACATTTTTGCAATAGCAGCACGATAAGCCTTAGCCTTGCTGTCAGGCAAACCAGGTGCTCCGAAAAATCCACGCCAGTTGACAAATGTTACATCGATGCCCTGCTCTTTGAGTGTTGGTGCCTTGTCAAACGCGGGAACACGTTTATCCGAAGTGACCGCGAGGATTCGCATTTCTCCAGACTGGGCAAGGGCTATGGCTTCTGAAAACCCTGTTGAACCTGCCGCAACTTCACCCGACAAAATTGATGCATTAAGCTTTCCACCAGCATCAAAAGGAATGTACTTTACTTTAGTCGGATCTGCACCCGCACCCTGGAAAGCCATAGCTGCAACTAAATGGTCCATTCCACCTGGCACCGATCCGCCACCAATAGAAACATTACGCGGGTTTTTCTTATAGGCTGCGACGAGATCTTTAAAATCCTTATACGGGCTGTCTTTACCCGTAATAATCGCACCATAATCACCGATGGTCCCAGCAATCATAGTCAGGTCACGAAAATTATGCGGAAAACGCCCAACCAGTGATCGAATCACAATTGGTGTGGAGTTCACCATTAGCGTGCCATGGTTAGACGCGGCGTTTTCAATCAGGTACCCAATCGCCTTACCACCGCCACCGCCGGACATGTTCTCGTAGGAAGCAGACTTGATGATACCTGATTTGCTCAGCGCCTCCCCTGTACCACGGGCCGTGCCATCCCAACCCCCACCGGCACCACCGGGAATTAGAAAATGAATCGAATCGATATCTGACGAAAAAGCCGATGTGGATGCCATAGTCAGGCCAACACTGCTGGCAAGCGCCAGGCCTAATAAGTGCCGACGTGTTATTTTATTTCTTTGAAACATGGTTACCCCTCCTGATTATAGATAAGAGATCATAACATACGCCGATAGACTCAAACCGAGAAGCATTTGAAAATAATGAGCTTTTACCACATAAACTGCATTTTGTTCATATTGTTCACGGGTCTATTAAAGACCAGGATTCAGACGCTGCAATAGTGTCGTTCTGTAAGTATTTAGTGTATTTAGTATTTAGTATTTAGGGTAGAGTAGAGAACAGGCATCCC
>JAAELM010000523.1 GCA_024226635.1 Oceanicoccus sp.
ACGCCGAATTGCACCGCCTTGCTATGGGAAAAATCTCAGCAAGGGCGGGACATTCCATCGAATTTTCGCTACGCAAATCGGCACAATACAGCGCCCTCCGAACCTGTCCAACTACTCTTTCCAGGTTAAAGGCAAATGCCTATCCTTTGATTCTAAACTTGACTCTGTCGACTACGGTCCTGGTCGGTTCCGAACCGGTCTGGCTGGGACGCCAACACAAATTTTGTCAGATGGAAGGTCATGAGTAACCACACTACCAGCACCGACAACAGTTGCATCACCAATCGTCACTCCAGGTAAAACAATTACACCGGTGCCAAGCCAACACTCACTACCAATAGCAACCGCACGTTTCTCTAATGTATAAAACGCATCCAAACCACGTTTCTCTAAATCATGATTCGCGGTAATAACCAAGCAGTTAGCTGCAATTAGAGTAAAATCACCGATAGTTATCGGTGCGTGGGCCTGTAAAGTACAGTTGATATTTATACTAACATTATTCCCGATAGTGACATTCCGCGGCTTGTATACTACAAGACCGGA
>JAAELM010000524.1 GCA_024226635.1 Oceanicoccus sp.
CCATCTCACTATTCGTGATGTTATAGCCAGCTGTTGTGGCACCATCTGTTCCATAAACATATCTTCCATCCACCGTTGTCGGTAATCTCCAATCGTCATAAGTATTAACGCCAAAGTCAACCGATAAACCACCGGCCCAGGCCACCTGATTTGACCAAGTGTCCGCAGTATTAGTAAAATCATACCACGTAACATCAAGATCATCATCATAGATCAAACGGTTTCCCAGGGTATCCGTTCCTCTGTTTATCAAGACCGCATGTGCAGGGGCTACCAGTACACACACTACCAGCAGCGCTAACAAACCAAATAATATTCTTTTCATATCTATCTCCTATCATTCACACAAAAGTAAAATATAATCGCTGGTTCAGGCAGCAAGCCTGAACCAGCAATAAACCAAATTACTCAAAGTATCAAATTACCTAAGTCGCCGTCTTCTTCTTACGCCATAGCCAGCAAAACCCGCAAGGCCGATTCCGAGGAGTACAATTGTAGCTGGTTCAGGTACGGCGGCAACATCGCCGGAACGAACTGCCAGCCCATAGAAATCGCTGGGCTTAAGATCCGCGTTCTGGTTACCAAGGGTAAAGCGAAATGACCAGGCGCCATTAATATTATCGGCAAACTCAGTACCAGACCAGTAAACAGAGGATATTAAATTCTGAAAGGCTCCGGTATTGCTCAGACCCCATCCTGGTTGCGGCCCTGAACCGGAAGTATCGTAGTACCCAAGATTTCCAAGCTCTGTATAAAAAAGATGGCCCATCTCACTAGTCGTAATGTTATAACCAGCCGTCGTGGTGCCATCAAAACCCCATTCATATGCACCATCCACCGTTGCAGGCAATCTCCAGTCATTATAAGTATTACCACCAAAGTCAACCGACAGCCCACCAGCCCAGGCTACCTGACTTGCCCAATCGTCCGTAGCATTAGTATAATCATACCATGTGATATCAAGATCCTGATCGTAGATCAGACGATTACCCGCTGTATCCGTTCCTCTGTTTATCAGAACCGCATGCGCAGGTGTTGCCAATACACACACCACCAACATTGCTAACAAACCAAATAATATTCTTTTCATCTTCTCTCCCTTTCATATACACAAAACACAATTACCAGAATTTACATCTTCTCAATGCTTATAAAATAAAAAAGCCTTACTTGTGGAGAC
>JAAELM010000525.1 GCA_024226635.1 Oceanicoccus sp.
AAGTATTCGAGCCGATGGCCGAGCCAGGGTTCTTGAGGGTGTGACTACCGTTGAAGAAGTATTGCGCGTCACCCTGGAGGATTAAAGGGTTATGGCTTCTTTTTCCTACGCGGCACTGGACGATAATGGCAAAGAGCAAAAAGGGATTGTCGAGGCCGATACCCCGCGTCAGGTCCGCCAGATACTGCGTGACCAGGGTCTGGCGCCTTTACAGGTTGACAGCGCCCAGTTAAAAACTGCGAGCAATGATGGAGCCAACGTCGGTGAGGCTTATGCAACTCCTTCGTTATTTAATCGCGGCCCATCAATAAAAGTCGGTGAGCTGGCCACCATTACTCGTCAACTGGCTACACTGATTCAGTCATCAATGCCTTTGGAAGAGGCCTTAACAGCCATTTCACAGCAGTCTGAAAGCGATAAACTAAAAGGTGTTGTGCTGGCTGTGCGCTCCAAGGTGATGGAAGGTCATTCCCTGGCAGACAGCATGGCAGACTTCCCTCGAGCCTTTCCTGTTTTGTACCGGGCAACCGTCTCTGCCGGTGAGCATGCCGGTCATTTGGATTTAGTGCTTAGTCGCTTGGCGGATTATACCGAGAACACCTATCAGTCCCGCCAGAAAACCAAACTGGCTATGTTATATCCGCTGATTTTGTTGGTGATGTCCATCGCTATCGTATCGGGTTTAATGGCCTTTGTTGTACCCGATGTGGTTGAAGTGTTTATTGGCCAGGGGCAAGCCTTGCCGGTGTTAACCCAGGCTCTGATCAGCCTAAGTGATTTTATTGTTAGCTATGGTTTGCTGGTGATTGTTTTACTGATTCTTGCCGTTAGTGGCTTGCGTTATGCACTGCAAAACAAAGCCTTAAAAATTCACTGGGATCGCCGCTTGCTGGGTTTACCATTAACCGGCCGTTTTTCCCGCGGCACTAATACCGCCCGCTATACCAGTACCTTAAGCATTCTTACCAGCAGCGGTGTGCCACTGGTGGATGCCATGAAAATTTCTGCAGAAGTGATAGAGAATAGTTTTTTGCAGCAGGCAGTGACCGAAGCGACACAGCAAGTCAGGGAAGGGGGTAGTTTGCATCAGTCCCTGGAACAAAATGGTTACTTTCCCCCGATAATGATTCATATGATAGCCAGTGGTGAATCCAGTGGTGACTTAGATGCCATGTTAGAGCGAGTAGCCGAAAACCAACAGCGTGAGCTGGATGATTTGGTGACAACTTTAATCGGTATTTTTGAGCCGGCCATGCTGTTATTGATGGGCGGTGCAGTACTTATTATTGTGGTTGCTATCTTGCAGCCCATTTTTGATCTCAACCAATTGATATAACTAAGCCGTGGTAAAAACAATGACAAACTCAGTGAGCAAAACATTCAATCGTAGGCAGCAAGGTTTTACCTTGATAGAAATTATGGTGGTTGTCGTCATTATCAGTGTGTTGATTGGTCTGGTGGCCCCTAATATTTTGGGCCGAGTCGACGAGGCAAAAGTGACGGCGGCGCAAACCGATATTGCCACCATAGAACAAGCGTTAGAAATGTATAAATTAGATAACCAAATCTTTCCTTCCACCGATCAGGGTTTACAGGCTTTGGTGGAAAAGCCCAATACCTCGCCAGTACCCAGAAAATGGAATTCGGCAGGTTATTTAAAAAAAGGTAAATTACCCGTCGACCCGTGGGGTACTGAGTATCAATATATTAGCCCGGGTTCAACGGGCGCTTTTGATATCTATTCACTCGGTGCCGATGGTCGCGAAGGCGGCGAGGGTTATGATGCTGATATCGGTAATTGATATCAGCCGGCCTCGGGGTTTTACCCTGATTGAAATGATGCTGGTGCTGGTTGTTATCTCTGTGATGGCATCCATGCTGGCGGTTTCCATCGGTGACAACTCACAGAAATTGTTAGACAGGGAAGCCCGTCGCTTACAAACCAGTTTGCAAATGGTAGCTGATGAAGCGGTGATGCAAGGGGTGGAGTTTTCATTAGCGATGGGGACAGATACTACGGATGAAACACCGGGCTACCAGTTTTTAAGACTGGATACCGAAAGCCTGGCCTGGTTGCCCTCAGTAGAAAAATTGCTGGCCTTTCATCCCCTTGATCCCAATATAAGCCTGCAGGTCAGTTTGCAGGGGGCTAATGACACTGAGTTCGAGCGTCAAGTAGAAAAACTTCAATCCCTGGGTAAGCAACAAGGTCCCGAGCCTTTACTGCTATTATTATCCAGCGGCGAAATGACTCCCTTTATTATCACCTTATCCCATTCAGACCTGACCAATAACGTTAGATTGGCTAGCGATGGTGTTTCGGGGGTTGAACGACTGTGATACGCAAACAGCTGGCCGGTTTCACCTTATTGGAAGTGCTTATTGCACTGGCCATATTGGCTATTTCTTCATTGGCTGTTATTAGCCAGTCTGGTCAAAGCCTTAGCCAATTAGAACAGCTACACCTTAAAACCTCCGCCATGGTCGTTGCCGACAATCAACTGGCTGTAATGCAGGCAGCACCGGATTGGCCCAGTCCGGGAAGTCGAACCACTTTAGTAGAGTTGGGCGAACAACAGTGGCAGGTCACCACCGAAGTGACTCAAACTTCAGATCCCTGGCTACGAAAAATAGAGGTTATAGTTACTCAAGACCAGCAGTTTGATGCACCATTGGCTTTATTAATTGGTTATCGAGGTAAACATTGATGATGTTTGCCGGTCTTAAACAAACGCAGCGCGGCCTGACATTATTAGAGGTGTTGATCGCCTTAAGTATTTTCTCGCTGATTGGGGTGGCCTCATACCGAGTATTAAACGCAACAATTCAAAGCCAGCAAGTGAGTGAGGTTTATTCCCAGTTGCTGGCCGAGCGGCAAAAAGCCCTGGCTATTATTGATCGCGATTTACAGCAGGTGTTAGATCGCTCGATCAGAAATACGACAGTTGATAGGGCCGAATTTTTACTGGTTAACCAAGAGCTATACCCCTTGGAGTTTACTCGCGGTGGCCGCAAAAACCCGCTGATGTTGCCCCGCAGTTCTATGCAGCGTATTGCCTACGATATTGGCCCACACCCTAAGTCCTCCAATAGAGATAGCCAATACTATCGTGATGACCGCAGTTATTTACGTCGGCATATTTGGTCGGCGCTGGACCGCGAAGAAGATGCACCGGTCATTGTTCAAGTCTTATTAGCTGATGTCAGCCGTTTAACAGTAGCGGTGCTTAGCGAAGAGGGGCGTCACCAGCAATGGCCTCTGCCTGAACAGAAAGCGGATCCAGTTGTGCCGCTGGCCATCGAAATAAGCTTGCTTAATGACGATGGTGATCAACTCAGTCGCCTGTACCCGGTGCTGCAATGAACAGCGTCAAGCATCAACAGGGAGTAGCCCTGATTACTGTCTTGCTGGTCTTTGCTTTGGCAGCCATTATCACCAGCGAAGTGGCTTCCAGAAATTACCGTGATATTCGCAAAACCGCTAACCTAATCAATAGTAAACAGGCCTACCACTATGCACTGGCCGGGGAGCAGTACGCGCGCCAGATACTTTTCCGGGATTATGATGAAGACCCATCATCCGATCAATTCAGCGACAACTGGTCTGATATTAGTCAAATCTTTGATATTGATAACGGCGAAATGACCATTGAAATTAGTGACCTGCAAGGGCGTTTTAATCTTAATAATGTAGTGGCGGCCAACGGTCGTGTTAACAATCAGGCATTAACAGACTTTAGCCGTTTGTTAGAGGCGCTGGATATTTCAACCGATTATGCTCCCGCGTTAGTGGATTGGTTAGATAGCAATACGGTAGCTACTATTGGCGGTGCCGAGGATGAAAGCTACCAACCCCTGAATTACTTAACCGCCAACCAGCCGCTTGCTGACCGTTCAGAACTGCGTTTATTAACGGATATGCGTTTTGAAGACTATATTCGGTTGAAAGATTATGTGGTTGCCTTGCCCCATCAAGTGAAAGATCAACAAATAGGCACCACAAAATACAATATCAATACCCTAGCTGCTAAAATGGTAGAAGCACTTAGTGATGATAGCGCTGTCGATATTATGGCTATCCAGCAGCGAGGTGGGTATAGCACGGTGAATGAGTGGGTGAGTAGTGGGGATATCGGATCTTTATCGATTGCCCGCAACCAGCTTAAGACCGCCAGTGAATTTTTTGAAATTAAAGTAACTGCCGTCTACGACCAGCGTATTAGTATTATTCGTAGCCAGGTTTACCGCAATAATAATGATGGCAGTATAACGCTGCTTAAACGCCAGCAGGGCATTGAATAGGTTATGAGCGATCAACTGATCATACGGCTACTCGAAAGCACCTTAACGGGGGCGTCAGAGCTTGATTGGGATTTATATGATTCCGTTGGCCGCTCGGTGGCCAGTGATACTTCATCACTGCAAAGTCTTAATGAAGTCGTCGCTAATCATTCTGTCAGTTACACCGTTACAGTGATTGTTCCCGCTGAATCCTTATTGCTAACCAGCACCTCAATACCTTCCCGTCAAATGCGTCAAATCAAACAAGCCTTGCCGTTTATGGTCGAGGAGTTGATTGCTGATGATATTGAAAATGTCCATATTGCTATCCCCGACAATTTCTCTGTCACCTCCCCAAAAATTGACGTTGCGGTGGTTGAGCACCAGCTATTAATTAACTGGCTGGACCAACTGCATTCCTGCGCTATAACGGCATCCCAAATTGTGGTTGATAGCCTATGCCTTCCTTACCAGGAAAACAGCATAGCGCTATTGCTGGATGATGACCGCGTTATGGTACGCAGTGGTGCTTATGCAGGTATGGTTATTCAGGCGGAAGATTTTAAATGGTTTTTTGCCAGTGTATTGCAGCAGCACGAACATGCGGATGATGTTTTGCTGCGGCCTAATATTGTTTTGATGCACTCCTCTGAAGAACCCGAATCCCTTACTGAGATAACGGAGTATATCCAGACTGAGTGCAGTGATTACGAATTAAAAGCCATCGGCTACCAGGAAAGTGTTACGGATATATTGGCTAACAGCGCTGCTCACCAGACCATTCCTCCGTTAAATTTATTACAGGGCGGCTATGCGATTAAATTCGGTAACAGCAGCGCGTCGCAGTCATGGTCTTTAGCAGCTTCCGTGGCGGCAATTAGCGGTGTTGTTTATTTAGTGTTTGCACTGGCTAGCGGTTGGTATTTTGATAATAAAGCTGTGCAACTGGATGCGGACGCAGTAAATTTATATAAAGAAATATTCCCCAACGAGCGCCGGGTAGTAAGCCCCAAAAAACAAATGCAGAATCATTTGCAGCGCACATCAACAACTACTGGCAGTAATTTCTTACCGCTGCTGTCAGAAACAGCAGGCCAGCTTTCAAATGCTAACAATGCGGCTCTAACCGTAGAGCAGATGCGTTATGAAAGTGGTCGCGGTGATTTACAATTTCAGGTACAAAGCAAATCCTTAGATCAATTGGATCAGTTAAAACAAAGTTTGGCCCAGTCCGGCTTAGAGGTTGATATTAATTCCGCTACCGAGCAAGACGACCGAGTAATGGGTCGCCTTGTGATCAGGAGTTTATAATGTTGGCTTCAGTAAAAAGCAGTGCCCTCTATCAGCAACTGGAACAGCGCTTTGCCGCTTTTTCTCCCCGTGACCAGTTGGCGATTAAAGGTTTGGCGCTTTTTTTTGGCGTTATCTTTGTTATCTACGGTTTATTATTGCCCGCCAATCAATACCAGCAGGATGCGCAGCAACACTATCGCAGCAGCCTGGAGTCCTATCATTGGATGCAAGCCAATAAAGGCGCCTTTGCAGCAGCTAGTCAGCAGCGGGCTAAGCGCGATCCGGGGCAGTCATTATTGGGCATTGCCAATAGCACGTCTAAATCTTATCAACTCAGTTTTAAGCGCTACCAACCTGTGGGCGACTCGGGCTTAAGTTTATGGTTAGAAAATGTATCGTTTAATAACCTGATTATGTGGCTTGAGCGACTGGATAAAAAATACGGTATTAGCGTTAATGAAATTACCGTTGAGCGCCAGCAAGAAAAGGGTTTGGTGAACGTACGTTTGGTTCTGCAAGGGTAATGCAATGAATAAGGATTTTAGCTGATGTACCAGCAGTACTTTGGGCTTACCGAAGCGCCGTTTTCGATAGCGCCAGATCCCCGTTATTTATTTTTAAGCGATAAGCATCGCGAAGCTTTGGCGCACTTAATATACGGCGTGGGGGATCAGGGTGGTTTTGTGCTACTTACCGGTGAAGTCGGTACCGGTAAAACCACCATATCCCGCTGCCTGTTACAGCAGGTACCGGATAATGCGGATGTCGCTTTTATTATTAACCCCAGACAAAGTATTAACCAACTCCTGCAGTCTATATTTAATGACCTGGGTATTGATTATGACAGGGGCATGACCAGTAAAGACCTTATCGACGAGCTAAATCACTATCTGCTGGATGCCCATGCGGATGGCCGCAATACCATTTTAATTATTGATGAAGCGCAAAACCTGTCAGTCGATGTGTTAGAGCAATTGCGCTTATTGACCAATCTTGAAACCAATGAGAAAAAGTTGTTGCAGTTAGTCTTGCTGGGGCAACCGGAACTCAATGATTTATTGGCTAAGTCTGAGTTGCGCCAGCTAGCGCAGCGGGTTACCGCTCGCTATCATCTTTCGCCCTTATCCAAGCCTGAAGTTATTCAATATATCGAGCACCGCCTCTCAGTGGCGGGATGTCGCTCGGAATTATTCCCTGCACCGGCGATTAATAAAATCTACCAATTGAGTAAAGGTGTGCCCCGTTTAATCAATTTAATTTGCGACCGTACTCTGTTGGGGGTTTATTCCAGCAATCAAGACCAGGCTAGCGCTAAAATTGTTGCCAATGCTGCTAAAGAAGTTTTTCCTGCTGAGCAGGGTTTTAATTGGAAGCCAATATGGTTTTCCCTGGTTATGGCTGCTGTGATTGTTTCTACATCGGTGTTTTTTAAAAGTTATAAACCTGCTGAATCGACACCGGATGACGTCATACAAGCCCCAAGTGCCAGTGGTTCTATTATTCGAGGTTCGCAAGAGGGTTAGATGTCGTATATTTTAGATGCCTTAAAAAAGTCAGAGCAGGAGCGCCAGCAAAATAATGGGCCCAGCCTGCAGACGGTACATCGTCCTCACCTGATTAATAAGCATGCTGGTAAACGCAGTGTACTGATTGTGTTATTGCTGTTAATTACAGGGGCTATGGTGTTGGCAGGGGGTTGGTATTTTTATAATAAACCGATTCCGGACGCAGAACCGGTGGCGGCGGTACCAGCTATTGTTGAGCCACAACTTGTAACGGATGTTACTCCCCAGATAGAACTCTCCAGCTATATCGCTGAGTTTTCTGAGTTGCCTGACCCTGTGCAGCAGGCGATTCCTGCCCTGACTTTTTCCTTTCATGTTTATTCTGATAATCCTGCAAGGCGCACGATCATTATTAACAAGCGTAGAGTTCGTGAAGGGGATAATGTATCTGAAGGTTTATTGCTTGAGTCTATCACCCCGCAGGGTGTGGTTTTACAATGGCAGGGCCAACACCGGTTTGCTATTAACGTGGTAGAGAACTGGTAACCCGTCATTCCCGCGAAGGCGGGAACCCAGCGCTGTCGATTTCCGCTTTAGCGGAAATAACAGCATGAGCATGCAGGCTGGATTCCCGCCTTCGCGGGAATGACAGGTTCGCGGGAATGACAGGTTCGCGGGAATGACAGGAAAGGGGCGGAATGACGCTCCTTAAAAAAGACTTATTGTTTATTGCGAGGTGTGTACTCAATAAAGTCAGAAAGATTAACATCCTCTGCAGAAAAATCCCCACTGTTATATTTCTTCTGTAAGTCCTGCATCAAATTATAATTCTTTTGGCTAAGCTCTATAGCCACTTCGTCAGAATCTAAAATTACCGGGTGGATAAATACCATCAGGTTTTTTTTGATCACCTTATCTGTGGTGGTCCTAAATAAAGCGCCTAGCAAAGGCATGTCACCCAGAATAGGCACCTTGCTGACAATTTGTTGAACATCGTCAGAAATTAAACCACCAAGCACCAGAATATTATCGTCTTCAACAATCACTTTGGTTTTAATGCTGCGCTTATTGGTGACAATATCATTGGTGTTTGCGCTGGTTTCTGAGATCGTTTCAATTTCCTGTAACACATCCA
Organism: Oceanicoccus sp.; assembly: GCA_024226635.1. Taxonomy (GTDB): domain Bacteria; phylum Pseudomonadota; class Gammaproteobacteria; order Pseudomonadales; family Dasaniaceae; genus Oceanicoccus. Next base: position 8,215 of record JAAELM010000525.1, read on the forward strand.
GTGTAATGGCATCACCACTATTAATTTGCGGAGTGATTTTTAAACTCAGGCCAATATCTTCTCGCTCAATTGTAGTAAATGGATCGTTGGTGCTTGAGGAGGAACCGGTACTTTGACCGGTAATCAACGGCACGTTTGAGCCGACTAAAATTTCAGCCTCTTGATTGTCCAGGGTCATAATAGAGGGCGTTGATAATATATTGGCATCATTCTCATTGGCTACCGCCTGCACCAGGGCGCGTAAACTGCCATTGCGATAAAACCCCAGATTTAATCCCGAGCCTATCAGCGATAGCACGCCATCTTCGTCGGCAGACTTCAGACCAAAATTGGTAATAGCCTCGACGCCGTCATCACGGTTAAGGCTGGTATTCCATTCAACACCCAGTGTTTGTGAGAAGTCTTTGCTGACCTCAACAATAATCGCTTCCACTAACACCTGCGCTCGGCGGATGTCGACCTGGGCAATCACATCGGCCATCATTTCCAGAATATAGGGTGGGGCGGTCATAATTAAGGCATTGGAGCTCTCGCTGGCTTCAATGCTGATAGAACTATTAGCTTCCGCATTTTTATTATCCTCTGCCATAGCCGTGGCCATGCCGCGCAGAATAGGCAGTAACTCGGCGGCATCCAGATAGTGTAAGTAAACCACCCTTGTATTGCCGCTATCGGTGATGGGTTTATCTAATTGCTTAATCAGTTGGCTGACGCGATTGCGGGTGGCGGGGTCGCCCGTCATTAACAAACTGTTAGAGCGTTCATCGCTGGTAATTGAAAAACTGGGAGACGCTGCGCTTTGCGTTAACGATAACACTAAGCCGACAACATTTCGGGCATCGGCATGATTGAGTTTAATCACTTCAATATCAAAATCTCCGGTCTGATCAATGTGCTTGACCATGGTCACCAGTCTTTTCACATTGGCGGACTCGTCGGCAATAATCAGGCTGTTGCTTTCAGGGTAGGCGGCAATATGGCCAGTGGCGGGTAACAGCGGTTTTAATAATTCAACCAGTTTGATGGCAGAAACCTGCCTGGCCTGGAAGATATAAATAATCTGTTCGCCGCCGCCAAGCTGGTCAAAATTGGCGATCAAATCCCGCGGTGCATTTTTGTTGAGTGCGGCAGGGTATATCCGCAAAATCCCCCCGGACTCTGAGGCGGCGTAGCCATAGACATCCAGCGTGGTTAAAAAGACCTGATAAGCCTGCTCGGCATTCATCGCCTGGTTAGCTAATACGGTGACTTTGCCTTTGACCCTTGGGTCTACAACAATCTTTTTATTAGTTTGTTCAGCAATCCATTGAATCACAGCACCAATATCGGCATCGCGCATATTGATGGTCAGTAATTCTTGTTCGGCCTGTTGTGCCTGTAGGGGAAGTATTACTGACAGCGCCGTTAGCAGGGTTAATACCCTGAGCAGTGTTTTAAAGCGGATGCTATGGCTGTCGGTCATGCTGGTGACGGTTTCTGTTGTTGCGTAGCTGTTAGTGTAGTTCAGTCTTCAGTTTTAGCTAAGTTTTTTGTTGGTTTATCAGTCGCTTAGCCTCGTTTTAGTTGCCGGTATTGGCGGGGTGACACGCCAATAATTTTTTTAAATAAACGCGAAAAATAATAGCTGTCTTCATAACCCAGGTTACGGCTAATCGCCTTAATATTATTGCCGGATATATCCAGCAAAAAACAGGCGTGCTCCATTTTAAGATGGATAAAATGTTGGATAGGGGACTGGCCGGTAATTGCCTTGTACTTACTCGAGAAGTGGTACTTGGATAAGTTAACCTTCTCGGCCAGCTCTTCCAGTGCCAGCTGCCCGTGTAATTTCTCCTGCATCAAGGCATGCACTGCATCCAAATCAAAGTGAAGCCCTTCACGGGTTTTAGTTTTAGGGTGGCTGGCACTAAGATAACTCAGCAATTGCTTAAGCAGGTTACTGGCATGGATAAAATTGCGCTGGTTATAGCCTGTCTGGCGCACCTCTAACAGAGTTTCAAAGTCGCTAACGATTTTGGTATGGGCGCCGGGACTTAATACCGTTAGTGTTTGCTCTTCATTGATAAGGGGTTCTAAAAACAGATGGCTTAACTGGCCGGCAAAGTGTATCCAGTAAATACTCCAGGGCGTATTGGGCCTGGCCTGGTATTGGTGGGCGGTGCCTTTGGGTAGCACCAGAATATCACCGGCTTGAATGGTGAGCGTTGTATCGCCCGCATCAACCGTGCCTTCGCCATCGGTACAGTAGATCAACAGATGGTCCTGGTGTTGCTCCCTTTCCATGCGGTGCCCAAAGGCGTTGGGGTAGTAACCCATCGCTACAGGGTAGCAATCCCGGGTAAGCGGGTGACCGGCGAGGGAATTCACCATAAATTCAGGTACTATAAACCTGATTCCGTCCCGAGAGAGTGGCCATTGTGAAGTGATGGTCATCTTAAGCTATTGATATTTAAGGGTTAAAGTTTTTTTGTTGCTAGTTTCATTGGATCTTAACATCGCAATATAGTCCATTATTTCCGCAATTAAATCAATTCTTGCCTTTCCTTAGCTGTGCTACCTTTGCTTTCGCCAAGGGAGCCCTGTTGAACTTTTAAGGAACACCGATTATGACTACCGACCAGACTATTGATCCACAAGCAGAAGTCGCTGCATTAATAGCCCGTTCACGCGCCGCACAAGCTCAAATTGAAAACTACACTCAGCAGCAGGTGAATGAGTTGATCACGGCCATGGTGTGGTCTGTCGCCCAACAAGAGGTGTCTGAAAAGATTGCCCAATTTACTATTGATGAAACTCAGCTGGGTAACTACGAAGGTAAATTCCTTAAGATCAATCGCAAAACCCGTTCTGCCTTATATGACATTATTGATGATAAATCAGTGGGTGTTATTGAAGAAGATAAAGAGCGCAACCTGGTCAAAATCGCCAAGCCGATAGGTGTTGTGGGTGCCTTAACCCCCTGTACTAATCCTGAAGCGACGCCAGTCATCAAAGCAATCTCTGCGGTTAAAGGTCGTAACTCCATTATTATCGCGCCACACCCGCGTTCAAAACTGACCAATAAAATGATCTGTGATCTGATGCGTGAAGCACTTAAAAAGATGGGTGCGCCTGAAGACCTGGTGATCGCCATTGAAACACCTGCGCTGGAAACTACTGACGAATTAATGAAACAGTGTGACCGCGTATTGGCCACCGGTGGTGCACCGATGGTGAAAGCGGCTTACTCAAGTGGTACTCCGGCTTTGGGTGTAGGTGCGGGTAATGCCTGTATCACCGTTGACGATACGGCTGACCTTGATGAAGCGGCAGAAAAAATTCGTATTTCTAAAACTTTGGATTTAGCGGCTTCCTGTTCCTCAGATAACTCCGTTATTGTATTAGAGTCCGTCTATGACCAGATGCTAGAGAAGCTGCAAGCGGAAGGTGGTTATATTGTTTCTGCAGATGAAAAAGCAAAACTGCAAAACACCATCTGGGAAGACGGGCATATTGCGCCAAGTATCGTTGCGCAGCCAGCAACTAATTTGGCGAGTATGGCGGGTTTTGATGTAGCAGAAGACAAAACCTTCCTCATTGTTCCGGAAACCGGTGCCGGTAAAGATCACCCTTTCTCGGGTGAGAAAATGTCCGTCACCATGGCGTTTTACAAAGTTAAAGATATTGATGGAGCTATTGCCTTAACCAATAAAATACAGGCTTACCAGGGGCAGGGTCACTCTTGTGGTATCTACTCTAATAGCGACGAAAATATCCTGAAGTTTGGCCTTAACACCAAAACCTCCCGCGTTATGGTTAACCAGCCACAGGCGCCATCAAACAGTGGTAACTTGTGGAATGGTATGCGCCAAACCTTCTCATTGGGCTGTGGCTCATGGGGCAACAATAGCACCAATAATAATATTACCTGGCAAGACCTGATCAACGTAACCTGGATTTCCAGGCCTTTGGCTACCACCAAAGTATTGCCTGTGGATGAAGAGTTATTTGGCTCAGTGATCGACAAACTAAAATAACCCCTAATGTTCATTTTAGATGGAGTCGCTAAACCATGGATTTTAACTTAAGCGAAGATCAACTTACCTTCCAGAGCGCCGCTCGCTCATTTGCCGAGGGCGTATTTGCACCCAATGCAGCGCAGTGGGATGCTGAACATGTGTTTCCCAAAGACGCACTCAAGCAAGCCGGTGAATTGGGTTTTATGGGGATTTATACCCCGGAAGAAGCTGGAGGCCTGGGCCTTGGGCGTTTGGATACCAGTGTTATTGTTGAAGAGTTGGCCAGGGGTTGTACTTCTACAGCCGCCTTTTTAACAATACATAATATGGCCACTAATATGATTGCCCGCTATGGCCAGCCCGGGATTGTTGAGCAGTGGTGTCCGGATTTGGTGCCCGGTGAGAAACTGGCCTCCTATTGTTTGACTGAGCCCGGTTCGGGTTCCGATGCCGCTTCTTTACGGAGTACCGCCAAACGTGATGGCGATAGCTATATTGTTAACGGCAGCAAAATGTTTATCTCTGGTGCCGGTGCGACCGATGTTCTGGTGGTTATGCTACGGACAGGAGATGAGGGTCCAAAAGGTATTTCAGCCTTTGCCATCCCTGCAGACTTGCCCGGTATTGAATACGGCAAGAAAGAAGAAAAAATGGGTTGGAACTCCCAGCCAACTCGGGCCATCAGTTTTGATAATGTCCGTGTACCTGCAGCCAACCTGTTAGGTGTTGAAGGGCAGGGCTTTAATATTGCAATGGAAGGTCTGGACGGTGGCCGTATCAATATTGCTACTTGTTCTATCGGTACCGCCCAGGCTGCATTAGAAGCTGCTACCGCTTATAGCCAGGAGCGCAAACAGTTTGGTCAGTCAATTGCCGGTTTCCAGAATACCCAATTTAAATTAGCCGATATGGCCACAGAATTGGTGGCTGCCCGCCAAATGGTAAGACTTGCTGCCTTTAAACTGGATAACAAAGAAAGTGATGCCACCACATACTGTGCTATGGCCAAGCGCTTTGCTACCGATGTCTGCTTTACTATTTGTAACGATGCCCTGCAACTGCATGGCGGTTACGGTTATATCAAAGAATATCCGCTGGAGCGTTATGTGCGCGATAACCGCGTGCACCAAATTCTGGAAGGAACTAACGAAATCATGCGGGTGATTATTTCTCGCCGTTTACTAATAGAAGGTGCCCTGGAGATTATCCGATGAGTGATGCATTAATTTTAGAAAAGAAAGGCCATATCGCTTTATTAACACTAAACAATCCACCAGCCCATACATGGACGCCAGAAAGTCTGTTAGAGCTGATTGATATTGTTGAAGACCTTAATGCCGACAAAGATAATTATGCACTGGTCATTACCGGTAACGGCGATAAGTTCTTTTCTGCTGGTGCTGACTTAAACCGCTTTGATCATAACGATAAAGCCAAGTCCTTTGATTTTTCCAATGCCTTTGGTCGTTCTTTTGAAACACTAACCAACTATAACGGTGTTTCTATCGCTGCGATCAATGGCTATGCCATGGGTGGTGGTTTGGAAGTGGCATTGGCTTGTGATGTGCGTATTGCTGATGCACACGCCCAGATGGCTTTGCCTGAAGCTGCCGTTGGCTTGTTACCTTGTGGTTTAGGTAGCCAGCATCTTTCATGGTTGGTGGGCGAGCAATGGGCTAAGCGTATGATTTTGTTAGGCGAGCGTCTTAAAACCGATAAGGCTTTAGACATTGGCCTGATCTCGGAGATTGTGGGAAGCGGTACAGTCGTTGAAAAAGCGCTGGAGCTGGCAGCTAAAGTTGAAGGACAAAGCCCAACCTCAGTCCGTTACTGTAAAGAGTTAATTATGGCAGCCCGTTCACAGCCGTTAAATAGTGCATTCCCCATTGAGCGTGAACAGTTTGTAAAACTGTGGGATAGCGAAGACCAAAAAGAAGGCGTCAGTGCCTTTGTTGAAAAGCGCAAACCTGAGTGGAAAAACCGCTAGGGCGAATAAACCCCGTCATTCCCGCGCAGGCGGGAATGACAATCTAGTTGCCAGCTTGTAAAAAACTATGAGACAGCAGTGGATTAACATCCCCCTTTTTCTTCTATCTATGACAAACGCAAGATCACAGGAAAGACCATGATTTCACCCGTTTTATTTGAAACACTACCTACAGCCAATGGCAAGCAATTTGCCGTAGCTACATTAAATGAAGAGAAAACCCTAAACTCCCTTAGCATCGAAATGGTCGACCTGCTCTCTGCCCAGTTACTGCAATGGCAAGACGATGACCAGATTGTAGCAGTGATGTTGCAGGGCGCAGGCCAAAAAGCTTTTTGTGCCGGCGGCGACGTGCAAAAACTCTATCGCTCAGCGGTAGAAAATCCCGGCGGCCCATGCCAATACGCTGAAGATTTTTTTGGGCGTGAGTATGCATTGGATTACCTGATTCACGACTATAAAAAACCCATGCTCTGCTGGGGACACGGCATCGTGATGGGAGGTGGTCTGGGTTTAATGGCTGGCTGCCGTCACCGCATAGTGACTGAAAAAACTCGAATGGCTATGCCAGAAATTACCATCGCCTTATTCCCCGATGTGGGGGGTAGCTGGTTTTTAAATCGTGCTCCGGGTCGCACGGGTTTGTACCTGGCTTTAACTGCAGGTTCGATGAATGCTACAGATTGCCTGTTTGTAGGTTATGGCGATCACTTTGTAGAACACGAACGTAAAGAGTCTGTTATTCAACAATTACTGGCCCTGGATTGGAGTGCCAATAGTGAGAGTAATTCTGCCGCTATTGATACTTTATTGAGTGCTGTGTCCGCTGACAGTGAAGCTGCTAAGCCGGCAGCCAATATCGAGCCTCACTTCGATATTATCCAGCAGCTGACGGATTACGATAATTTATCAGATATTGTCGATGCTATTAAAAACTACCAGAGTGATGATAAGTGGCTGAATAAAGGTGCTGCAGCGCTGGCTCACGGTTCTGCGCTAAGCGCTTGTAATATTTATCAGGCACTACAACAGGCTAAATCTATGACTCTGGCAGAAGTGTTTCAGTTTGAATTAATACTGGGCACCAATATCGTTCGTCATCCTGAGTTTGCCGAGGGTGTCCGTGCCCTGTTGATTGATAAGGACCAACAGCCTCGTTGGTTGTTTGATACCGTTAACGATGTCCCCTCAAGCCTGCTTGAACAAATGATTACGCCACCCTGGGATACCAATCCATTGGCAAACCTATAGAAATTAATGTTGATCACGCCAGATTAATGGAGAACAGCGATGTCTAAAATTGCATTTATCGGTCTGGGTAATATGGGTGGTCCCATGGCGGCCAACCTGCTTAAGGCCGGCCATAAAGTGACTGTGTTTGATTTAGTACCAGCGGCGGTAAAACAATTAGCTGATGCCGGCGCTAGTTCAGCGGATACGGCCGCAGCTGCGGCGGGGGATGCTGATGTGGTGGTGACTATGTTGCCAGCAGGTAAGCATGTTGAAAGAGTGTATATGGGCGACAATGGTTTGCTGGGTGCGGTAAAGCCAGATGCACTATTGTTAGACTCCAGCACCATTGATGCAGCAACGGCACGCAAAGTGGCTGCCGCCGCTAATGAAAAAAATATAGCCGTTATGGATACACCGGTTTCAGGTGGTGTTGCAGCCGCAGCGGCGGGTACGCTCGCCTTTATGTGTGGTGGCTCCGAAGCATCGTTTGCCAAAGCGAAGCCTGTTTTAGCCGCTATGGGTAAAAATATTTTCCACGCCGGTGATCACGGTGCAGGGCAGGTGGCTAAAGTCTGTAACAATATGTTGTTGTCGGTATTAATGGTGGGTACTTCTGAGGCGCTGCGCCTGGGTACCGATAACGGCCTTGATGCTGCCAAACTGTCCGAAATTATGTTGGCCAGCTCCGGTCGTAACTGGACCTTGGAAGTTTACAATCCTTACCCCGGTGTGATGGCAACAGCGCCCGCCAGCAACGATTTTAACCCTGGTTTTATGGTTGACCTGATGTGTAAGGATTTAGGTTTGGCCATGGATACTGCGGTGCAAACTCAATCCGCAACGCCAATGGGAGCTTTAGCCAGAAGCCTTTATACCGCGCATCAATCACAGGGTAATGGCGGCAAAGACTTCTCCAGTATTATCGAGTCATTAGGAAAATCATTAACGAGGTAAGACCATGGATATTTCAGGCAAAGTTGCTATCGTCACCGGTGGTGCATCAGGTTTAGGTCGTGCAACTATTGAAAAGCTGGTGTCCCAGGGGGGCAAAGCGGCTATCTTCGATTTAAACGAAGAAGCGGGTAGTGCATTGGCCGCTGAACTGGGTGATAAGGTTATCTATCAATCTGTGAATGTGGTGGATGAAGCCTCAGTCCAACAGGGTATTGATCATGTAATGGCAACCTTTGGTGCGATTCATATCTGTGTTAATTGTGCTGGCATTGGCCCTGCGGCAAAAACCTTGGGTAAAAAAGGTCCATTCCCATTGGATACTTTTAGTTTAGTAATCAATGTTAACCTGGTAGGTACTTTTAATGTGCTGCGTTTGGCCGCCGAGCAAATGGCAAAGAACGAACCTCTCAACGAAGATGGCAACCGCGGCGTTATTATTAATACCGCATCTGTTGCAGCCTATGAAGGTCAAATCGGCCAGGCAGCCTATAGTGCCAGCAAGGGTGGGGTGGTTGGTATGACCTTACCGATTGCCCGCGATCTTTCTGGCTACGGTATTCGTGTTAATGCCATTGCCCCCGGCTTAATTGATACACCGCTATTTCAAGGCTTTCCACAGGAGTCTATTGATGCACTAAGTAGCAGTGTCTTGTATCCAAAGCGTTTAGGTCGTCCGCAAGAGGTTGCCCAGCTGGCCGCCAGCATTATTGAGAATGATTATATTAACGGCGAATGTATTCGTATGGATGGTGGTATTCGGATGCAGCCTCGTTAAGAGAACACCGCGCCAGCCAATTATTTCAGCATCATCTTTATGGTTTTTTCGGTTTTCTTATTATAGGGCGGAGCCATGCCCGTCATACCGGCGAGGTCAATCTTCGGCTGGCTGTAAATCGCCTTGGCGTGGCTGAAGGCTTTAAAGCCATCAAAGCCGTGATAGCAGCCCATGCCACTTGGGCCAACACCACCAAAGGGTAGGTCTTCTTGTGTTACATGCATTAATACATCATTAATGGTGACACCACCGGTAACGGTATGGTCAAGTACATAGCGCTCTTCTTGCGCGTTAAAACCAAAATAATAAAGGGCTAAAGCACGGGGCTGCTTATTAATAAAGGCAACAGAATCTTTGAAGTCTTTATAAGTTCTAACCGGTAATAACGGGCCAAAAATTTCTTCCTGCATGCATAGTGCATCATCCGGTGCATTAAGAATTAGTGTAGGTGGCATTTTATGGTGTGGCTGCCCCTCAAATGATTCGTTAGCCGGGCTGATTTCAATAATGGTGGCGCCTTTTGCTTTAGCGTCTGCAATATAACTTTGCAGGCGTGAGTAATGACGCTCATTAATAATCGATGTGAAATCTTTATTGTCCAGCAGAGTGGGAACCATGGCAGCCACCGAGGCTTTAAAGCCTTCAATTATCTGGTCCAGTTTTTCTTCTGGGAGGTAGCAGTAGTCCGGTGCCAAACAGATTTGGCCGGCGTTGGTGACCTTGCCCCACATAAGACGATCGCAAGTGAGCTTTAAATCCGCATCGCGGCCAATAACGACCGGTGATTTACCGCCAAGCTCAAGTGTTAGGGGGACCAGGTTTTTGGCAGCTGCTGACATAACATGGCGTGCAACAGAAGTAGCACCGGTAAAGATCAAATGATCAAAAGCTAAACCACTAAAGGCTTGCCCAACTTCAGGGCCGCCGGTAAATACAGCAACTTCACTTTCGTCATAAACTTCTTCAATCATTTCTTTCATTACCTCAGAGGTTGCGGGAGTGAACTCTGAAGGTTTAATCATGGCGCGGTTGCCGGCGCTAAAAGCATTGGCTAAAGGTGCAAAGGTTAAGTTAACGGGAAAGTTCCATGGGCTGATAATACCGATGGTCCCCAGTGGCTGATATTCAACACGTGACCTGGCACCCAGGAAATTAAGCGGAAACATGGTTTTTCTTTTCTCAGTGCGCATCCATTGCTTTACATGTTTCTTTGCATGTTGCATGGGACTTACGCCAGCTGCCACATCAAACATTCTGCTGAACTCGGGTGAGCGGTGACCGAAGTCACTGTTCATGGCTTCTGCTAATTTATCGGTATATTTCACCAGTTGTGCAATCGATCGGTCCATGCGGTCGACACGGGTTGCCAGGCTGACCGCGCCTTCATCAATAAATGCCTGCTTCTGTTTATCGAGTACAGTATTCATCGCTTGGCTAATGTTGACCGCTGGGTCATTTAACGCATTCATATTTCGTTTCTCAGGTTTTTTCGATCAATTTGGTTCGATCATTTTATTTTGAGTGCTACAGCTCGTGAGGCGACTATACCAGATAACACTTATGCCAAATAGGTTGTTCGGTATTAGCCTTTTAGGTTGGGCGTGTTTAAAATGCTTGAAAGTTTAACTAAGGTTAATTCTAGAATAGCTATATAGGTTATTGATAATAAAGGGATTGTCTAGTCTTGATGGTGGTAAGAGGATTAAATTATAACCAAAGTGCTTACTTGATTTTATTGGTGCCCGGGGCCAGTGAAGACTCCTACTAAAGGCACCAATGACACCCTGTACACAAGCAACATCACTACTTTAGCGTCCTCAGGGCTACCGTCAAGAGGCACAAATTGTCTACGCCATTGTCTGCTTGGGTGTACCCCGTCAGCACCATGTGGACCAAATAGCCTGATTGCCTAAGAGATACTTTTCGT
>JAAELM010000526.1 GCA_024226635.1 Oceanicoccus sp.
TAGGGCAAGTGCGCCCAGCGAGCGGTCATAAAGTCGATAGTTTCTACTGCGCGAAGAGCAATAACATATTCATAGCGGCGAGCATCTCCTACTACACCTACTGACTTAACCGGTAAGAACACAGCAAAGGATTGACTGGTTTTATGGTACCAATCGGCATTATGTAGTTCTTCTAAAAAGATGGCATCGGCTTCACGTAAGATTTCGGCGTATTGTTTTTTCACTTCACCAAGAATACGGACGCCCAAACCTGGGCCGGGGAAAGGATGGCGGTAAACCATATCGTATGGCAGACCTAGTTCCAGACCGATTTTACGCACTTCATCTTTGAATAGTTCGCGCAGTGGCTCGACTAATTCAAATTGCATATCTTCCGGTAAACCACCTACATTATGGTGGGATTTAATCACATGGGCCTTACCGGTTTTTGACGCGGCAGACTCAATAACATCAGGATAAATCGTACCCTGCGCCAACCATTTTACGTTTTGGATTTTTGAAGCTTCTGTATCAAAAATATCAATAAAGGTATTACCAATAATTTTGCGTTTTTTCTCAGGGTCAGATTCACCAGCCAGTTTGCCCAAAAATTCAGCCTCGGCATCGGCGCGGATGACTTTTACACCCATATTTTTGGCGAACATATCCATCACCTGATCGCCTTCGTTTTTACGGAGTAAACCGTTATCGACAAACACACAGGTAAGTTGGTCACCGATAGCGCGGTGCAATAATGCCGCTACTACTGAAGAATCCACACCTCCCGACAACCCCAACAGGACTTTATCAGTACCTACCGTTTTCTTAACAGTGGCAATCGCATCTTCAACAATATGCGCAGGCGTCCACAAGGGATCACAAGCACAAAGCTCCAATATAAAGTGCTCAAATATTCTCTGCCCCTGCAAGGTATGAGTCACTTCCGGGTGAAACTGGATACCGTAAAAGTTTTTCTCTGGTTGGTACATACCGGCAATAGGGCATGAAGGTGTAGAGGCCATCAATTGAAAACCTTCAGGCATTTCACTGACTTTATCGCCGTGGCTCATCCAAACATCTAATAGACTGGAACCGTCGTCGGCCACATGATCTTTAATATCGTGAAACAAAGCCGAATCGCCGTGGGCGGTTATTTGTGCATAGCCAAACTCTCGCAAGTTAGAGGTTTCTACTTTACCTCCTAACTGCTCCGCCATGGTTTGCATACCGTAGCAAATACCCAGTACTGGAATACCCAGCTCAAAGACAATCTGCGGCGCACGGGGAGACTCACCCTCAGTCACAGACTCAGGGCCACCGGCAAGAATAATACCTTGGGGGTTAAAGGCTTTGATTTCTTCGGCATCCATATCAAAGGCACGAATTTCTGAAAAGACGCCAACCTCACGCACTCTACGAGCAATTAGCTGAGTGTACTGGGAACCGAAATCTAAAATTAGAATTCGTTGAGCGTGAATATCAACCGACATAAAGAGTTCTCAAATTGTAGAGCGATTAAGCACGTGGGTAGTTGGGCGCTTCTTTAGTGATACTGACATCGTGGACATGGCTTTCATTCATCCCCGCTGAAGTCACCTTCACAAACTGTGGTTGGGTACGCATGGTGGCCATATCGATACTACCGGTATACCCCATAGCAGAGCGCAAGCCGCCCAACATTTGGTGAATAATGGCAGCCAGTGGCCCTTTGTAAGGAACGCGGCCTTCAATACCTTCAGGTACCAGTTTCTCAACACCGGCATCCGCACTTTGGAAGTATCGGTCACTGGAACCCTGGGTTTGGGCCATGGCCCCTAAAGAACCCATACCGCGATAAGACTTATAGGTACGACCTTGATAAAGCTCGACTTCACCGGGGGCTTCTTCAGTACCGGCAAACATGCTGCCCATCATAATGGCACTGGCACCTGCCACTACAGCCTTGGAAATATCGCCCGAAAAGCGAATACCGCCATCGGCAATCACAGGGACATCGGTACCTTTTAAAGCGGCTGCTACGTTGCCAATGGCAGAAATTTGCGGCACACCAATACCGGTAACAATACGGGTAGTACAAATTGAACCAGGGCCAATACCCACCTTAACGGCATCCGCACCGGCTTCAACTAAAGCCAGAGCAGCTTCGGCAGTGGCGATATTGCCACCAATGACCTGAATATCCGGATAAGCTTGCTTAATCAAACGGACACGCTCAATCACATTTTTTGAGTGGCCGTGGGCGGTATCAACCACTAACACATCTACCCCGGCATCAATCAAAGCAGCAACGCGGTCGTCGGTATCGGCACTGGTACCAACAGAGGCACCGACTAATAACTGGCCGGAAGAATCTTTACAGGCATTGGGGTAGGTCTGGGCTTTGTTGATATCTTTTACGGTAATCATGCCGCAAAGATCGAAATCATCATTAACCACCAATACTTTTTCGATGCGGTTTTTATGCAATAGCTCTTTGACGGACACAAGATCTGCGCCCTCTTTCACAGTGACCAGGTCTTCTTTACGGGTCATTATGTTGGAAACCGGGTCATCCATATGGGTTTCAAAGCGCACATCACGACTGGTAACAATACCGACCAGGTCGTCGCCATCTAACACGGGCAGGCCAGAGATATTGTACTCTTCGCGTATTTCAAACAAACGCAGGATAGGCTCCGAAGCCTGAATGGTGATCGGGTCTTTAACCACACCGCTTTCATGCTTTTTAACGGCGCGAACCTGATAGGCTTGCTGCTCGATGGTCATGCTTTTGTGGATAATTCCGATACCGCCTTCCTGGGCAATCGCTATTGCCAGGCGAGACTCGGTCACGGTATCCATAGCGGCAGACACCAGCGGGATATTGAGCTGAATACCTCGGGTGAGTTGGGTTTTGAGATCGGCATCCTTGGCGGTTATTTCAGAATAACCGGGCAATAGGAGTACATCGTCAAATGTAAGGGCTTCTTCGGCAATTCGCAGCATAAGTTTTTCCTGTGTAAAACAATCATCAGAAGAAGGGATGATTGTGTAGCCAGTGGGACCCAAGCCTTACAAGACCATTCACCATAAACAAAAGTGACGGTAAAACCCTGCAAGACTTAAAACCGCGCATTTTAAGCTATTGTTTTTATTCCGTAAATCAATAACTGCAATTAACTGACTTATTCTGTCATTCCCGCGAAGGCGGGAATCTACAGTGCTGGATTCCCGCCTTCGCGGGAATGACAGTGGGGGATGGGGAGGAATTTATTCTATCTAGAGCCACTTTGCCCTACACTAGCGCTCATGCCGAGCAGCCCAACCCCAAAAAAACGCGAGACTTTATCCGTCAGCCAACTCAACCGTCAGGCCAAGCGCCTGCTTGAGGGTAATTTCCCCTCGGTATGGGTTGAAGGTGAGATTTCCAACCTCTCTCGCCCCTCCTCCGGCCATTGGTACTTCTCACTGAAAGATAATAGCGCCCAGGTTCGCTGTGCGATGTTCCGTAGCAGCAATGCCAGGCTCCGCTTCCAGGCTGAAGCCGGACAGCAGGTAATGGCCAGAGCCAAGCTGAGTCTTTATGAGGCTCGAGGCGATTATCAACTGATTGTTGAGCATATGGAGCCTGCCGGTGATGGTGCTTTGGCCAGAGCTTTTGAGGAGCTAAAAAACAAGCTTCAGGCTGAAGGTCTATTCGATAGCGACATCAAGCAAGCTATCCCAGATCACCCCAAGAGTATCGCTGTGGTGACATCCGCCACCGGGGCTGTTATCAGGGATATTCTTACCGTTCTGGCCAGGCGTTTCCCCAGCATTAAAGTCTCTATCTTCCCCACTGCCGTGCAGGGTCAAAATGCGGCTCCTGAGATTGCTCGCGCTATTAATACCGCCAATGCCCTCCACAAATCAGGCAAGCGTGAGTTCGACGTGATATTGGCCGGTCGCGGTGGCGGCTCGATGGAAGACCTCTGGGCCTTTAATGAAGAGATAGTTGCACGAGCGATTTACCAGAGTGATTTACCCGTCATTAGCGCGGTTGGACATGAAGTGGATTTCACCATTGCAGATTTTGTGGCTGACCTTCGTGCCCCTACCCCATCAGCCGCCGCTGAACTGATCAGCCCCGATGGTCAGGAAATGATGGCCAGCTTTATGGGTTTTGAACAATTGCTTACCCGCCAGATGCTGCTGACTTTAGAAACCAATAAGCAACAACTAAGTTTCTTACAATCTCGTCTGCGTCACCCCGGCAGTCGTTTGCAGGAACATAGCCAGAGACTTGATGAGCTGGAAATGCGGCTAATGAATGGCTGGAAAAATCAATCGCAAAAACAGCAATTAGGCTTGCAGGTGTTAGCTTCTCGACTGCAACAGCAAACCCCTGACCATAAAATCAAACAACTTAAGTTGTCTTCCGCTGGTTTGTATCAACGCCTGGAAAAACAAGTACAGCGTTTATTGGAACAGCAGCAACTGCGCCTTAAAAATGCGATGCAGTTATTGGATGCGGTTAGTCCTTTGGCCACGCTGGACAGAGGTTATGCGATTGTTAGTGATGATGAGGGGCAGGTCATTACCGACGCTGAAGAGCTATCAAGCGGGCAAACTATCAATACTCGATTTGCCAAAGGGTCGATAAAAAGCCGCGTTAATTAGCGCCACATTATGGATGTGCCGCTTTATCCCTTTAAAGACCTTTAGCCAATAAAGGGATTAATAATTCTCAGGCAACTTACCATTCAGAATAATATTCCGACCTTCAAAACTAATATACTCACCTATGGTCAAGTCCTTAAGAATACGAGCTACCATCTCACGGGAAGCACCTACCCTATCGGCAATATCCTGCTGGGTTAGCTTCTCAGGGATAATCGCCGAACCATCTTCACGCTCAGTGGATAAAGTGGTCAACACATTGGTCACGCGACCGTAAACATCCTGCAGGGCCAACGCTTTAACATCTTTGGTTAACTTACGAACGCGGCGAGTCAAGTTACGAATTAACGTCTTGGCAATATTCGGCTGTTGCTCTAACACCTGGTTAAAGTCTTCTTTATAGATAATACAAAAGCTGGACTTCTCCATAGTACGCACAGAGGCTGAACGTTTATCGTCATCCAACAAGGCCAGTTCGCCAAAATAATCTTCAGCGGTCAAGGTATTCATAATAAATTCCTTGCCGTTTTTATCGCTGCAGTAAACTTTTACCCGCCCTGACTCAATAATATACAGCGAATCAGCATGATCATTTTCATTGATAATGACCGTGTTTTTAGGGTAGCTACGCGCCACACTGCTTGCTGAAAGTGCTTCCAATTCCTGCAGGGAAAGCCCATCAAAGATTTCTACTTTATCGAGTATCATAGTTTTGCCATCTATAGGTAATTATTGTCAGACATCAAAGTTATAGCACCATCATTATCATTAACGCCCTTTCGGCCAGCCTGGTATCCAGTCGGCGGTAAAAGACTCACTGCGGGTAAGATGGGTCTACCTCAGCAATTAGTCATGGAATATAGCACAGGAATGGTAATATTCCAGTTGACAAGCCAACAATTTCCCTATGCCTGATATATACTTAGGCCACACAAATAACAAAGTACTGCAATGGAAAATATAACCACCATTCTCAAGGCTCATAGTTGGATACCGCTGTCACGTCAGCTGGTAACAGAGATTCATGGCCTGGAAAAACTCTGCAGCGACCAACGACCAGACCTGGCCAGCGATGTTGGGAAATTACAAGCCGTTAGCCATAAACTGGATGAGTTCACCCACGCCGTGCTGGCCGGTGAAATAGTGAGTTATAGTACAATCTGGCACGACCTTAGAAATCTGGTTGGCACCATTATGGGGTATTGCGAATTGATGGAAGAAGAGCTGGAAGCCAATCGCCTCCCCCTCCACCAATCACTGGCCCAACTGCATGAACTCTGCCAACAACTGCTAGACAAAGATGAAGATATCGCCGATATCAGCACCGCCGAATACCTGCCAACTAACAAAGTCACCGGTACCATCCTGATTGTTGACGACCAGGCCGAAAGCCGTGAAATTTTGCGCCGCTACCTGGAACAGGGGCAACACAATGTGCTGGAGGCCAATGGCGGCCAACAAATGTTTGAAATTTTAGCCAGCAATGATGTTGACCTGATCCTGCTGGATTTAATACTCCCGGAAATGCATGGCGACGAACTTTTACAACAACTCAAGCTGGATGTGCACCTACGGGCCATTCCGGTGATTGTGGTATCCGGCAACAAAGACAGAGAGCGGGTTATTTTATGTATAGAAGCTGGCGCTGAAGACTATCTGTTTAAACCGTTTAACCATGTTCTATTGCAGGCCAGAATCAGCGCCGGTGTAGATCGCAAGCGCTTGCACAATAAAGAACAACTCTACCGGGATGAACTGGAACGCAACCAACGTTTTATTCGTAGCGTGTTTGGTCGCTACCTGTCGGAAGAGATCGTCTCTACCCTGCTGGAAGACCCGGATGGCCTTGACCTCGGCGGCGTGCAGCGTAAAGTTAGCGTGCTGATGGCAGATATACGAGGCTTTACCACCATCTCAGAACAACTGCCTCCACAGCGCGTTGTGCGCCTGTTAAATAATTACCTGGGCACCATGAGTGAAATTATCATGAAGTACAACGGCACCGTTGATGAATTTATTGGTGATGCCATTCTCGCCATCTTCGGTGCACCAATTACCCGCGAAGATGATAGCGACCGGGCCATTCGCTGCGCCCTGGAAATGCAGGCCGCCATGGACGAAATTAATGAACGCAACAAACGTGAAGATCTGCCGGAAATTTCCATGGGCATTAGCATCAATACCGGCCCAGTGGTTGCCGGTAATATCGGCTCAGAGAAACGCGCAAAATATGGCGTCGTTGGCCACACCGTTAATCAAACAGCTCGCATTGAAGAGCGCTGTGAAGCCGGTTGTATATTACTGTCTGAGGCCACCGTGGATGATTGCGAGGCAGTGCTGTCCATTGGCGAAAGCCGCTCCATACAAGCCAAGGGCATTCTAAAAGAAATTAATGTCTTTGAGTTGAAAGGCATTGCACCGCAAGCCAATGGCACCACAGAGTCTAATAAAGAAGTAGTGAAGGAATAGCTATGGCCACGATTTTATTAGTTGAAGACAATGAGATGAACCGCGATATGTTATCGCGCCGACTCAAGCGCAGAGATTACACTGTACTGACTGCCGACAATGGTGGCTCTGCGGTTGAGAAAGCCATCAAAGAACAGCCCGACCTGATTCTGATGGATATGGAACTACCAGTAAAAGACGGTTGGACCGCCAGCCGGGAAATCAAACAACAGCAGAACACCCCCATTATCGCCCTCACCGCCCATGCGCTCTCCGGCGATAAAGAAAAAGCCATGGCAGCAGGCTGCGATGATTACGCCACCAAACCTATCGACTTCCCGGGCCTAATCACCATTATTGAAAAATACCTTACTTAACTAACCGTCATTCCCGCGAAGGCGGGAATCCAGACTTCCGCGTTAGCGGAAGAAACGAATTAAAAAAGTAAATATCCATGAGCTTACGCGAACGACTAACAATATCCATTATCATTATATTGATTTTATTCTCTATCAATGTAGGCACCGACTCATGGAGTAATAGCACCCGTAACGCCAGCCTAATTCAATTGCGCCAGGCAGTAACCGGACAACTACAGGCCTCCGCCGTCAAGCAAAACCTCGATGACCTGCATAAAGCGATTTTATTATTAAGCTCATTGCGCACCACCCTCAACGAAAAACTAACCCCGCAAGAAACCGCCCAGGCCCTTAACGAGATTGCTGCACTACAGACTGAAATGCAACAACTTGGGCTTACTACCCAAGACCGCACCTCAAGCCCCTATAAAGTACTCAATGGCAGCTTTCTTGAACTGGCCCCGCTATGGAAAAACTTTTACCAAAACTATAACGATGATAATTACAACCACTATGAAGATAGCGACTACCTTGAACTGGTTTTTAAACAAGTTATAAACGACCTTGAATATCTCGAGAAAAAACAGATTCAAGTCGCCGATCGACAAGCCGTTGAAATTGAAAAGATAGAATCGCTAACCAACAATATCACTTTCACCGTTTTCTTTGCCTCGATTATTCTCACTATTGGTCTGGGATTTTTCCTCATTCGCTATACCGGCAACGCCTTTAAGCAACTTAAAAAGGGCACCATTATTATTGGCGGTGGCAACCTCGACTATCGTATACCAATAAAAAACCGCGACGAAGTGGGCGAAGTGGCAGAGGCCTTTAACGCCATGTCGGCAAAACTGCAAAATGCCATAGCAGAAGTTCACCAGGCAAAAGAAAATGCAGACCAGGCCAACCGCGCAAAAAGTAGTTTTTTAGCTAATATGAGCCACGAACTGCGCACACCGCTCAACGCTATTATTGGTTATAGTGAAATGATGCTGGAAGATATTGAGTTGGAAGATATCAGTATTGAAGACCAAAGCGAGGATCTGAAAAAAGTCCTTTCCGCTGGCCGACACTTGTTAAATCAAATCAATGATGTGCTGGATTTCTCAAAAATTGAAACCGGAAAAATGACGATCTACAACGAAGACTTTGATAGTGCGACGGTTTTAAATGAAGTGATTTCGACCATTTCACCACTGGCCCAAAAAGGCAACAATAACATCTCCTTTGATAGTAATAGCAAGCTGCCCTTACTCCATAATGACGTCACCAAATTCCGCCAAATATTTTTTAACCTGCTGAGTAATTCCTGCAAATTTACCCAGGATGGCCATATCAGCCTGAGCGCTGAATATGACACGACCTGCCAACCGGCTGTTGTGCGCTTTTGCGTTTCCGACAATGGCATCGGCATGACTAAAGACCAGGCCAAAATCGTATTTGATGCCTTTACCCAAGCCGACTCATCCACCACCCGCAGGTTTGGCGGCACCGGTCTGGGCCTGGCCTTATGCAAGCAGTACTGCGATTTAATGGGGGCAACGATTAATGTAATTAGCTCGATTAAGACCGGTACTAAGTTTACCATCGAGTTTGTGGATAACCCGGCCAGCAACGAGCCTGCGCTGAATGAGCAACCGTAACCTATCATCATTGCCGCGAAGGCGGGAATGACGATAGGTGGCAAGTGGTTAAACTTGCGGACGCATATGCGGGAATAACAATACGTCGCGTATCGAAGGTGAATCCGTAAACAACATCACCAAACGGTCAATACCAATACCTTCACCGGCTGTTGGTGGCAATCCATACTCTAACGCCGCCACATAGTCAGCATCATAGTGCATCGCCTCATCATCACCGGCATCTTTCTCCGCCACCTGCGCCTGGAAACGCTCGGCCTGGTCTTCCGCATCATTAAGCTCAGAGAAACCGTTAGCAATTTCACGGCCACCCACAAAGAACTCAAAACGATCGGTGACAAAAGGATTGTTATCACTGCGACGGGCCAAAGGCGACACCTCCGTAGGATATTCCGTGATAAAGGTCGGCTGATCCAAACGGTCTTCTACGGTCTTTTCAAAGATTTCAATCTGCACTTTGCCCAAGCCATAAATATCCTTCATGGGGATATGCAAGTCTTCGGCAACTTTACGTGCGCTTTCCAGCGTATTGATATCTTCCGGCTTTAGCTCAGGATTAAAGTGCAGAATCGAATCAAACACTGAAATACGCTGGAACGGCTTGGATAAATCATATTCTTTGGTTTCAACGACTTCACCGTTTTCGTCTTTCGTGGTGTTGGTCAGGGTGGTGGTACCCAAAACGCTTTGCGCCATTTTGCGTAGCATATCCTCAGTCAGATCCATCAGGTCATTGTAATCGGCATAGGACTGATAGAATTCCAGCATGGTAAATTCCGGATTATGACGTGTGGACAAACCTTCGTTACGGAAGTTACGGTTAATTTCATAAACCCGTTCAAAACCACCCACAACCAGGCGCTTCAAATAAAGCTCCGGTGCGATACGCAAATACATATCCATATCCAGGGAGTTATGATGAGTTACAAACGGACGCGCCGTTGCACCGCCGGGAATCACTTGCATCATCGGCGTTTCAACTTCCATAAAATTAGCGCTGTCCAAATAGTTACGCATAAAGCTAACCATCTTCGAGCGAATCTGGAAAATATTGCGCGATTCTTCGCTAACCATTAAGTCGATATAACGCTGGCGATAACGAATTTCCTGATCTTGCAAACCGTGAAATTTATCCGGCAATGGACGCAGGGACTTGGTTAATAACTCAACCTTTTCCATGTAGACATAGAGGTCGCCCTTGCCTGATTTATGCACCGGCCCTTCACAACCAATAATATCGCCAATATCCCAGGTTTTAATTTCTGGTAGCTGCTCTTCGGGCAATTTCTTTTTATCGACATAGGCCTGAATTCGACCACTCATATCCTGCAACACTAAAAACGGGCCACGCTTGGCCATAATCCGGCCCGCTACAGAAGCACGACGATCTAACTGCTCCAGAGTTTCTTTATCCTTATCACCTAACTCTTCCTGTAAGTCCTGCGCATAAGCATCGCGACGAAAGCTATTAGGAAAAGCATTACGCTGCTCGCGAATAGCACTTAATTTGGCGCGGCGCTCTGCAATCAGTTTATTTTCGTCTGTAACGTTGTCTTGTGACATGTTGTTAACTCGATTAATTAATTGTTTACGTCATTCCCGCGAAGGCGGGAACCCAGCTCTGGCAATTTCCGCTTTAGCGGAAATAACAGCATAAGCATGCAGTCTGGATTCCCGCCTTCGCGGGAATGACGGTGTGTGTTTACAAGCCCATTTTTAGGGAGGCTTCCATAAATTGATCTAAGTCGCCATCCAGTACATTGTTGCAGTTGCTGGTCTGGACATTGGTGCGCAAATCTTTGATGCGCTGGTCATCCAATACATAAGAACGAATCTGGCTACCCCAGCCGATATCAGCCTTAGTATCTTCCAGTGCCTGGGACGCTTCATTACGCTTTAGCATTTCCATTTCATACAGTTTAGCTTTTAACTGCTTCATGGCTGCATCACGGTTTTTATGCTGCGAACGCTGGCTTTGGCACTGCACCACAATACCGCTGGGCTCGTGGGTAATTCGCACCGCCGAATCGGTTTTGTTAACGTGCTGCCCACCCGCACCACTGGCTCGATAGGTATCGGTGCGCAAATCTGCAGGGTTAATTTCAATATCGATATTATCGTCAACTTCAGGGGAGACAAACACCGAACAAAAAGAGGTATGGCGGCGACTACCGGAATCAAAAGGGGATTTTCTAACTAGCCGATGAACACCGGTTTCGGTGCGCAACCAGCCGAAGGCATATTCACCAGAAAACTGAATAGTGGCTGATTTAATCCCTGCCACATCGCCATCAGAAGCCTCCATTAATTCGGTCTTAAAGCCTTTTGACTCACCCCAGCGCAAATACATCCGGCAGACCATTTCTGCCCAGTCCTGGGCCTCGGTACCACCGGAGCCGGACTGAATTTCAAGGAAGGCATTATTGGCATCCATCTCACCGGAGAACATCCGACGAAATTCCAGCTTGGCCAAATGCTCACTCAGGCCGTCAATTTCCGACTCCACTTCGGCAAAGGTATCTTCGTCCTCTTCTTCAACTGCCATCTCTAACAGTTCAGTTAAGTCACTTAAGCCAGTGGTCATGGTATCGATGGTTTTAACCACGGCTTCTAAGGATGAGCGTTCACGCCCCAATTCCTGTGCCCGTTCAGGCTGCTCCCAAACCGCAGGTTCGCCTAGCTCGAGCTCAACCTCAGCCAATTGCTCTTTCTTGGCATCATAGTCAAAGGTACCCCCTAAGGACTTCAGTCCTCTCGGTCAGGTCTTTGATACTCTGCTTGATCGCGCCTACTTCTATCATGGCTATGGGGCTGCCTTAGCTTGTTTGGGAAAGCGCGGCATTTTACAGTAAGTGCAGGGGTAGGTAAATCGCAGTAAGCTGCCGTTCCCGCGCAGGCGGGAACCTACAGTGCTGGGTTCCCGCCTGCGCGGGAACGACGTTGGGGTCAAACTTTTACTAGAGTGCTGTTATCGGTATGGTCGAATTTACGGCCATAGATATCTAAAAAGGTGGTCTGAGAGTAGGACATCTTATCGCCATCCACCTCCAGATTGATTTTAAAACCGGTGGTTTTGGCGTTATCCCGCATAAAAGGGGATTGGGCTACACCCCAGTCACCCCCCTCTTCCGATTCAACAGTAATAGATACCGCGTCATCATCCATAGACCCTATATCGAAATCACCACCGGCAACTAAACTAACAGCTCTGGGAATGGTCAAGGTAAACATTACCGTGCCAGCCGCAGGATCCCAAACCCAATAACCCAGCTGGTCATGAAACTGTTGGCCATCTTTCTTGTGATAAACCTTTTGGTGGTAGCGCACAACACCCAGCGTCTGTTTACCGGCATTGGTAACATCCCCTACAATCTCAAAGACAATCTCTTCGCTAAAGGGATTTTCCTTTTTGGAGCCGTCTTCCTCAGGGGCTATATCCATACCCTTCTCACCCCTCCAAGTACCGGGTAATAATGCCAAAGGGCCAAAATCTACGTCATCAATTATTGTCTCTATCATTACACCTTACCCTTAGGCCATCCATCATTGAACAGTGATAATTTATACCAGCCGCCCGCCTATGGCGAATTCAATCTGCCAATAGCATTTCCCATTCCCTGTCATTCCCCGTTGCTTTGATGAAAAGGAGTGAGAGCGTTAAAGAGCCAAACGACGGATGTCGCCAAGTACTGCGGTTAGATAGGTAAAGAACCGACCAGCATCACCGCCATTGATAGCACGATGATCATAAGACAAAGATAAAGGCAGCATTTTTCTGGGCATAAACTCATTACCATCCCAAACCGGCTTGGTCGCCAATTTGGAAACACCCAGTATCGCCACTTCAGGGGCATTAACAATAGGCGTAAAGCCCTGGCCACCAATACCACCCAGGCTGGAAATGGTAAAACAACCACCCTGCATCTCCACAGGTTTTAACTGACGGTCTTTCGCCCTGGTAGCCAGCTCAACCGTTTCAGCGGCCAAATCCCAAATGGATTTTCTATCCACATCTTTAATAACTGGCACAACCAAACCGGCCGGCGTATCCACCGCCACACCGATATTAATAAAGTGCTTATATACCATGCTCTCACCATCGGCAGAGAGGGAGGCATTAAACTTGGGATTATCACGCAAGGCTGCCGCACAAGCCTTCAATAAAAACGGCAGCGGTGTAATCTTCACACCACGCTTTTCCGCTTCCGCTTTTAGCGACTGACGGAAATCTTCAAGGTTAGTAATATCTGCATCATCAAACTGGGTAACATGGGGAATATTCAACCAGTTGCGCTGCATATTATGGGCAGTCATCTTATGAATTTTCGTTAACGGCTCAACCGTGATTTCACCAAACTTACTAAAATCAACCTCAGGGATGGCAGGAATACCTGCACTGCCCGATGCGGGCTTCTCTGTCAGTGCCGTTTTTACATAGGCCTTTAAATCATCTTTGGAAATTCTGTTTTTGGGGCCACTGCCCTTCACCTGATCTAGCTCAACACCCATTTCACGGGCCAAACGACGAACAGCAGGACCGGCATAGATATGGCCGCCGGATGACGGTTTTTCTGTGGGGGTAACTTTTGCAGGTTCAGCGATAACTGGGGTAGGCGCTTCAACAGCCTTAGGAGTTTCTACCTTAGCAGGAGCCGCAGCAGTAACAGGTTCTGGCTCAGGCGCAGCAACAGGCTCTTCAACCGTCTCCTCAACGGGCTCTTCGGCAACAGGCTCAGGAGCAGCTTCAGCCGCTGTTTCCAATTCAAGAATCACATCGCCTTCAGACAACGAATCACCATCACTAATAGTGATAGCAATGACTTTACCCGCCATAGGCGAAGGCACTTCCATTGAAGCCTTATCTGACTCAAGTACCACCAAAGATTCTTCCTTCTCAACGGTATCGCCAACAGCCACGCAGATCTCTACAACCTCTACGCCTTCTGCTCCACCGATATCCGGCACTTTAATAATTTCTTTACTCACACTGACTACCTGAATTAAGTTTTAAAAAAGATTAACAGTTCATGGGGTCGCGCTTATCACCGCTGATCCCAAAGTCTTGAGCCGCTTTAACCACCACCGAAACATCCAGCTTGCCTTCATCAACCAAAGACTTAAGGGCAGCCAGGACAATAAAGTAACGGTCTACTTCAAAGTGATAACGTAATTTTGTGCGGGTATCGGAGCGACCAAAACCATCAGTACCCAACACGCGGAACTGACGACGAATAAACGGCGCAATCTGTTCGCCATAGGACTTCATATAATCTGTGGCACAAATCACCGGGCCTTCATGCCCTTCCAACTGATCGGCAACGTAAGACCTTTTCGGTGCCTGGTCAGGGTTCATCACATTCCAGCGGTCACACTCCATACCATCACGACGCAGTTCATTGATGCTGGTCATACTCCAGATATCGGCATCCACATCAAAATCTTTGCGCAAAATAGTTGCCGCCTCTTCAACCTCACGAAGAATAGAACCGCTACCCATTAGTTGAACGGTATGGATGTTA
This sequence comes from Oceanicoccus sp., assembly GCA_024226635.1. Taxonomy (GTDB): domain Bacteria; phylum Pseudomonadota; class Gammaproteobacteria; order Pseudomonadales; family Dasaniaceae; genus Oceanicoccus. The sequence continues at coordinate 14,587 of JAAELM010000526.1, forward strand.
TTATTCTCGGCTTTTTGCAGCAAATACATCCCTTTGATAATGCCCTCTTCACAATCTACAGGCATCTCAGGGTGGTGATAGTTTTCATTTTCAATGGTGATGTAATAGAAGCAGTTTTCTTTGTCTTCATACATACGTTTCAAACCGTTTTGAATAATCACGGTTAGCTCATAAGCGTAAGTAGGATCGTAGGCAACGCAATTCGGGATCATATTAGCCATCAGTAGACTATGACCATCCTGGTGCTGCAAACCCTCACCGTTTAAGGTAGTGCGACCTGCGGTAGCACCCATCAGGAAACCCCGCGCCTGGGTATCACCAGCAGCCCAGGCCAAATCCATAATGCGCTGGAAGCCAAACATGGAATAGAACACATAAAAAGGCACCATGGGATAACCATGGTTGCTGTATGAGGTGGCCGCCGCCAGCCAGGCAGAAAATGCACCGGCCTCATTAATACCCTCTTCCAGAATCTGGCCTTTTTCATCTTCTTTGTAATACATAATCTGGTCGGCATCATGGGGCATGTAACGCTGACCCTGTGATGAATAAATACCCAGCTGACGGAACATACCTTCCATACCAAAGGTGCGGGCCTCATCGGGGACGATAGGCACTACACGCTCACCAATCTTCTTATCTTTGGTCAGCGTAGACAGTGTTCTTACAAAGGACATAGTGGTAGAAATTTCACGCTTGCCACTGCTCTTTAACTGGCTTTTTAAATCGTCCAGTTGCGGTACTTCCAGGGCATTAAAATCAGGATTACGGGAAGGAATATACCCACCCAGCTCTGCACGGCGCTTGCGCATATAAACCATTTCCGGGCTATCCTGGGCCGGGCGGTAATAAGGCACATCTTTTAATTCTTCATCACTGATTGGAAGCGCAAAGCGATCGCGGAATTTTTTCAGGCTTTCCAGATCAAGTTTTTTCAGTGAATGGGTTTCATTCTGCGCTTCACCGGAGTCACCCATACCGTAACCTTTTACGGTCATGGCTAACACTACGGTGGGTTGGCCGTTATTTTGGTTAACGGCTTGATCGTAGGCGGCGTAAACCTTGTAAGGGTCATGACCGCCACGGTTTAAATACATAATATCGTCATCGGACAAGTCAGAAACCAACTCCAATAACTCAGGGTATTTACCAAAGAAGTGCTCACGGGTGTAGGCACCGCCGTTGGCTTTATAGTTTTGCAGCTCGCCATCACAGACTTCATTCATGCGTTTTTTCAGCAGTCCGGTTTTATCTTTTTCTAACAGGGCATCCCAGTGGCGCCCCCAGATCACTTTAATCACATTCCAGCCAGCACCGCGAAATACACCTTCAAGCTCCTGGATAATTTTACCGTTACCACGAACAGGTCCATCAAGGCGCTGCAGATTACAGTTCACCACAAAAATCAGGTTATCCAAATGCTCGCGACCGGCTTTGGCAATAGCGCCTAAAGATTCAGGCTCATCACACTCGCCATCTCCCAAAAAGGCCCAGACTTTGCGATCACTGTGCTGAACCAATTCACGGCTCTGCTGATATTTCATAACATGGGCTTGATAGATAGCCTGAATCGGGCCGAGGCCCATAGATACCGTTGGGAACTGCCAATAGTCAGGCATTAACCAGGGGTGGGGGTAAGAGGACAAACCATTGCCCCCCACTTCACGACGGAAATTATCTAACTGCTCTTCTGTTAGACGCTCCTCAAGAAATGAGCGAGCATACATACCTGGCGCACTGTGGCCCTGATAATAAATAAGGTCACCGGGGCCATTATCATTACCTTTAAAGAAATAGTTAAAACCAATATCGTACAGTGTGGCCGCAGAAGAAAAGGTAGAGATATGCCCCCCCAGACCTTCATCATTATCATTGGCCCGCATAACCATGGCCAGGGCATTCCAACGAATCAGCGAGCGAATTCTGCGCTCCATAAATAAATCGCCCGGCATGCGGCGTTCATCAACGGGCTTGATGGTATTTCTAAAGGGTGTGGTAATAGCCGAGGGAACCTGGCTGCCTGACTGAGCCACTTTTTCAGCCAGGGTCTTTAAAAGGTAAGTTGCCCGCTCAGGGCCGCCCTCCTGCCCTAAAACATCGTTTAATGCTTCAAGCCATTCGGCCGTTTCCGTTGGGTCATTATCCTGCATAGCAATACCTTGGTTAAATATATCTTCATTCATTGGTGAGTATAGAAGCTTGGGTGAGTCCTGCAGAAAACCTGCAAACACGGCATCTGTAACAGCTACAGCGCCAGATATGTAAAA
>JAAELM010000527.1 GCA_024226635.1 Oceanicoccus sp.
ACAAAAGCCGGTACTATCGTACTTACTGGCAAAGGCCTGCAAGACTAATTCAGCCAGCCTTTTTGAAGCGCCCATTACATTGGTGGGGCGTACGGCTTTATCGGTTGAGATCAATACAAAATGCTCAACACCGGCTTTAATAGCTGCATGAGCTGCCGCAAGGGTGCCGAAGACATTATTGGAAACCCCTTCGACGACGTTGTACTCAACCATAGGCACATGCTTATAGGCCGCAGCGTGGTAAACGGTATTAACGCCAAACTCAGTCATTATTGACTCTAAACGCGCCTGGTTCTGTACCGAACCCAATAGAGGGGTAATGCGGGCTTGATGTTCGCCTTTGGCCTTGGCTCGGTCTAAGTCGCGAACAACCTGATATAACGCGTATTCAGAAATATCGAATACTATCAATTCCTTAGGTTCGCAAATGGCGATTTGACGGCTGAGTTCTGAGCCTATTGAGCCACCGGCACCGGTCACCATCACCACCTTATCGCGAATACATTGATCAATAAGGGTGGGATCGGGCGGGACCGGGTCGCGGCCCAGTAAATCAGCCAGCTCAATATCCTGTAACTGCCCCACTTTGGCTGAGCCGGACATTAAATCGGCGAAGTCCGGAACTGTTTTTACATAGACCGGCAGGCCTTCAAGTTCGTCGATAATCTCCCGGCGACGCTGGTGGGTGGCTGATGGCAAGGCCAGAAACACATGGGAGACTGAAAATTCACGGGCTATATCCGGTAGCTGGTTTGAGCGGTAGACCGAGATACCGCTAACAACGGTGCCAACAAGGGCTGGATCGTCATCGACAAAAGCGACAGTCTTAAATTCTCCGCCGTGGTAGAGGGTGTTTAGAAGCTGCCGGCCTGAAACGCCAGCGCCGTAGATAACGGCCTTTTCGCCTTTCTTGGTGAAAAAACCCTGGTAAAGAGATCTTAGTAACAGCCTGGAGCCACCGATCAACATCAGTGCTGCGGCACCATAAATAATCGGTGTTGAACGAGGAACGCCGCTGCCCGTTAGAAATGCCGCCAACGCGAGAATTACCGCAGAAACGGTAACCCCTTGAATAATAGTGATAATGGCCTGCTGTCCCATAAAGCGGATAACTGCTCTATAGAGGCCAATCCTTAAGAAAAAGGCGGCGCTAAAGACCATGGTGAGCATAATAGCGACTAGATCGACGACTTGAAAATCGTAGGTCAGGCCACCCCAGCGGGCAACCACCGCTAACCAGATAGCCAATGGGATAAAGCATAAATCCAGTGCAAGAAGGGCAGACTGCTTCCAATGTCTGGGCAGCTCGTAGAATTTTTCTGCAGGGATCGAGAACATCCCCCTGGCTTTGACTATCCTTCGCTTAATTGAAAATTTATGGGCAATTTTCATGAAAATCCTTGTGTTGCCATCATTATCTTTATTTTGGCAGTATATTCGCTTCAATTACTGGCAGATTCAGTGCAGTAGCCTATGTTATAGCAACTAAATTGGCAGAACGCTAATCATGCCCTAAGGCGGCGGTTAAAACCATTAATTTGCCTACTTTACCCGATCACCCTGGCCACTGCCGGTAATGGTTAGCAGTAAATATTTAAAATAGTCCTTTAAGGTGAAGCTTTCTATCATTTGCTGATCCCACTGGGCCAGCTTTGAGGGGTCTGACATATCGATATGGTTGATTTGGGCCAGGCCGGTGATACCGGGCAATACCCTGAAAACGCCCCGCTGCTGTCGCTCATTGATCAGCTCTTCCTGATTGAAAAGACAGGGCCTTGGGCCGACCAGGCTCATCTCGCCTTTTAGTACATTAAATAGCTGTGGTAATTCATCGAGTTTGGTTTTGCGCAATATGGCGCCCAAACGAGTGATTGAACGACTACTGACTTCATGAGTTGCTACAGAAGCCGTACCCTGACGCATGGTGCGAAATTTCACTAGAGTAAAAGGTCGTTGGTTTTTGCCGATGCGTTGCTGGAAAAAAATTGGAGAGCCGGTATCAAAATAGCCGACCAGTGTGATCAAAACAATGAATGGGAAAGCGACCACGATACCTATCAAAGCCAGCAACCGATCAATAAACACTACAGTAAAAGTATTCAAGTCAGCATCTTCTTTAGGGTTTGCTCAAGAGTGTATTTTGGTGACCAACCTAAGGTCTCAACCGTTGCTGACATATCAATTTGCAAACTGCCGAACAAGCGTTCATCCATAGCCTTTTTCCCTACTGAGGCCAGTCCCACTTTTAACAGACTAGGAGGAAAATAAAACAAGCGATGTGGTAAGCCTAATATAGAGCGCACGGTCTTTATGATATCAGCGGTTGAGTAAGCAATGCCATCGGACACTAAAAAAATGCCTCCCGCTGCTTGCGGGCTATCGATGCAATAGGCCATTATGTCGCAAAGGTTATCGACTGACACCATATCTCGGCAATTACTTAAACCGGCGAAAGGTAGGGGCATACCGCCTTCAGCCAAATCAACTAAACGTAGAAAGTTGGCCTTTACTCCGGAGCCGTAAACTAAAGGGGGCCGAATAATGACTAACTCCATGTTCGAACTGGCCGATAATTTTTTTAGCACTAGCTCAGCCTGTAGTTTAGACTCGCCATAAGCATCTTGGGGCGCAGGGGTATCTGTTGCTGAAAAAGCTTTGCCCTTAAGCGTTTCTTCGCCATTTACTTTAATCGTACTGAGAAAAATAAAACGTTTTACACCACACTGAGCAGCAGCCTTGGCTAAGCGGGCCGTGGCGTCAACATTGGTGCGCTGATAATCGAATGCCGCCTGATCACTTTGCTCACCCATTTGGTGAACGCGAGCCGCAAGATGAATAACTACATCAATATCAGAGAGATAACTTTCCCAGTTGTCGAAGGTATCTATATCACCGGTTGCAACAGTTGCTGAGGTGCTCTGTATATCGCGCCGGGCAGTCAAGAGTAACTGGTGACCCTGTGTTTTTAGCAAGAGGGCCAGTTGGTTTGCTACAAAACCATTGGCGCCTGTTATTAGTATTTTCATTGCTTGATTATGCATTTTAACAGTAAGTTTGTCGGCAAATTTCTTATCTACTAAGACTTTTATATTTCATAACCCGCGCTTCTCCCTTTTGCTTCTAACGGGGATTAATACTTTTGATCTGCAAGGTTTCTCCAAATCACCTTTCGCAACTGCATTGACCTTTCCCCCAAGTTAACACCA
>JAAELM010000528.1 GCA_024226635.1 Oceanicoccus sp.
CAAAAGCTGTTGAAACAGGCTTAGGTGATTATGAAGGTCTTGGCGGCAGAGCCATGACCTCTGGCATTATTTCTAAAGAAGTACCCCCTCTTTGTCATCCCCTTGGTGCAGATAATAAACTGGTTATTGCACCTGGAATGCTCAGTGGAAGTGCTGCATCAATGTCCGGTCGATTGTCAGTAGGGTGTAAAAGTCCATTGACAGGTGGTATAAAAGAGTCCAATTCAGGAGGACAAGGAGCACAGGTGCTGGCACGGCTTGGGTATGCGGCAATCGTTCTGGAAGGAAAACCTTTAGATGATACACTTTATAAAGTAATCATCAATCAGAGTGGAGTAAACATTGAAGCAGATAACAGCCTTAAGATGCTGGGTAATTATGATCTGGTAGATAAAATAAAGGCGTCATACGGCGAAAAATTCACCACGCTTTCCATTGGTCCTGCCGGCGAAATGAAATTAAGCGCTGCCACCTTAGCCATTACAGATATGGAGCAAAGACCTACTCGTCATGCTGGCCGCGGTGGTGTTGGCGCAGTTATGGGGTCCAAGGGTATAAAAGCAATTGTTTTAGATGATACAGGATGTAAAATGCGCAAACCAAAAGATCCTGATAAGTTTAAAGCTGCCAACAAAGAATTTGTTGCAGGAATTAAAAAACATCCTGTATCTGGTGAAGGTTTGCCTGCTTTTGG
>JAAELM010000529.1 GCA_024226635.1 Oceanicoccus sp.
ACCGTACCAATGAAACAACGGCTGACGAGCTAGGACAATCTTCCCTTCTTGAAATAAGCAACACAAAAGAATTATTACGCACTGCAGATGTATTTATAGTCACCGTACCAACACCCATTGATGAAGACAAAAGACCTGACCTGACACCATTGAATGCGGCTAGTGAGCTGGTTGGAGATGTAATTAGTCAAGGCGCTATCGTGATTTATGAATCTACGGTTTATCCCGGTTGTACCGAAGAGTTTTGTGTGCCGATTATTGAACAATGCTCGGGATTGGCTTTAAACAGCGGCTTCTATGCGGGTTATAGTCCAGAGCGAATTAATCCCGGCGATAGGGAGCACCGTTTAACCAATGTTACTAAGATAACCTCTGGATCTACGCCTGAAGTTGCTGATTACATCGGTGAACTTTACGACACTATTGTTGAGGTTGGCACACATCGAGCGTCATCTATTAAAGTGGCGGAAGCGGCTAAAGTCATTGAAAATGTACAGCGCGATGTGAATATTGCATTAGTTAATGAGTTGGCACTAGTCTTTAAAAACTTATCTATCGATACTAATGATGTCCTAATCGCCGCAGGAACCAAATGGAATTTCTTGCCATTTCGGCCAGGCTTAGTAGGCGGGCATTGTATAGGGGTTGATCCTTATTACTTGTATACGAAATCTGAGCGTGCAGGATACAAGCCACGAATCATTTCAGAAGCTAGAGAAATTAATGAATCAATTGGCAATGTTATTTCCAGTGAAGTCATTAGCCTGATGACCCAGAAGAGAATTCATATTGTGGACGCCAAAATTCTCGTTTTGGGGGTCACTTTCAAAGAGAATTGCCCCGATTTGAGAAATACAAGAGTCATAGATATTATTCGCAGCCTGGAAAAAAATAATGCTAACGTCGATGTCTACGACCCTTGGGTTGGCCATGATGAAGAAATAAAACAACGTCATAATCTAAGCCTTGTCGAAAAACCGAAGCCTAATACATATGATGCCGTCATCCTGGCTGTTTCCCATAATGAGTTTGCCGCCATGAAGCCCGAGGAAATAGTAGCATTAGGTAAATCCCAGGCGGTGATATATGACGTCAAGAGCGTTTTGCCCAAAGATATTTGTGATGGCTGGCTGTAGTCTATTTCAGCATTATTCCCCCAGCTAGTCGTGAATGCTTTATTTAGCCCAAATGTTTGAGGTCATTGGTATAAATACCATTTAGCCTCCCCTTTTCTTGAACAACTTTGGCTTGCGTGCCATATTTAGATGCTATAACTATAAAAAAGACTAAATTTGAGGCTGTTCCCACTCGAATACCCATATGACGATTTAGCGGCCCATGTTGCTTGGGCAAACTAAAGGTGTGGGTTTAGATCTTTGGATTTAAATTAGTCAGCCGATATATCGAATTATTTTCAGGAAGTATACCTATGGTCAGTAATGATAATCTAAGCTCGGGCAGCAATAATGTTGAGGGTGAAACTCCGCCTAACGAGGGCTATGCATTATTGTGGGTGCTATTAGTTGCCGCTTTTGGGTTGTTGATTATTATTTTTCAAGAAGGTCTGGGGGAAATGGTTGGTGCCTGGGATAGGGAAGAGTATAGCCATGGCTTTATGATTCCGTTAGTTGCAGCTTATCTCATATGGCAAAAGCAGCAGCAATTACCGTCATTAACTTCAAAAGGATCCTGGTTGGGTTTAATAGGTACCCTATTAGGCTTGATGGCATTTTTTATCGGAGAAATGGCAACCGTTTATGAGGTTGTTCAATACGGCTTTTTATTATGTGTTGTTAGTCTCTTTCTCGCCTTTCTAGGCTGGCGTCCTACGGCGTTGTTATGGGCAGCGTTTGTCTATTTATTATTCATGGTGCCATTGCCGCAGTTTGTCTACAAGGCACTGTCTTCGGAATTGCAGTTGATATCATCCGCCATAGGTGTTGCTGTTGTTCGTCTATTTGATATCAGTGTTTACCTTGAGGGCAATATTATTGATTTGGGCGTATATAAATTGCAAGTTGTCGAGGCCTGCAGTGGATTGAGATATTTGTTTCCTTTAATGAGCTTTGGATTTTTGATCGCTTATTTATATAAGGTTCCTGCCTGGCAAAGAGCGTTTCTTTTCTTATCGACTATACCCATTACAGTATTGATGAATAGCTTCAGGATAGGTGTTATTGGTGTCACAGTTGAGTACTGGGGCATAGAGATGGCGGAGGGTTTTTTGCACGACTTTGAAGGCTGGGTTGTCTTCATGGGTTGTCTGGGTGTATTGGTACTCGAGATGTGGTTGCTACATCTATTTTCAAAATCCAAGCTAAATATGTGGGATAAAGTGGATTTAGATATGCCCGACGAAATTATAAGCCTTTCCCAATTTAATATCAGTTGGAAAAAACAGCGTCCATTTATTGCGTGCCTGGTGTTGATCGTTACAGCTCTGCTAGGCAAACAGCTTTTAGAGACCAGGGAAACTATGACCTTGGAGCGCACAGAGTTAAAGCGGTTTCCTTTATATAACCAGAAGTGGATTGGTAGAGAGAGCTCAATTGAAAACAATGTTTTAGGAGTATTAAAACTCACAGACTATTTGATGGCTAATTATACGACCAGAACTAGTCCACTCCCGATAAATTTTTATATCGCCTACTATGAATCTCAACGCCAGGGGGCCGCCATTCACTCGCCAAGAACCTGTATTCCAGGTGGTGGTTGGGAGTTCAAAGGTCTGGATCAATTAATAATACCAGGCGTTAAGCATATGTCTGGTGAGCCACTTGAGGTAAACCGGGTATTAATCCGCAAAGATAATTCAGCCCAAATCGTCTACTACTGGTTTGAACAACGAGGCCGCAATATTACCGATGAGTATGAGGCAAAGTGGTACGTATTCTATGACTCGATGATGGACAATAGAACCGACGGCGCGCTGGTGCGAGTAACTGTGCCAGTACCTGATATTGATAATATTGAGGAGTCAGAACAGCATGGCATCAAGTTTATCCAGGATTTTTACCCGCTGATTCCCGATTATATTCCAGGCGCAAAGCTTTAATAATAATGAAAATAGATATTGATAGAGTCCATAATCGATGGAATTAATTTATAGCTTCACGGTCGCGTTGTTTTTAACCATAGCGATTATGCCTTTGCTGATCCGGTTTTCCGCGCAGTTGCGGTTAGTTGACGACCCAGGCGCCGACCGGAAAATACATGATAAGGTGATGCCCCGAAGTGGTGGCCTGGCGATTATTCTGGGTGTCTTTATCCCTTTGTTTTTGCTGCTATCAATGGATGGTTATATTCCTTATCTCTTAATTGGCAGCGGCATAATCATTCTATTTGGCTTACTGGATGATCGCACTGAGCTTAATTATAAATGGAAGCTTTTCGGGCAGTCGCTTGCCGTTGTCGTGGTGATGATGGGCGGCATAGTGGTTCATCAAATTCCATTCTTTGGTTTAGAGGCCATGCCGGTATGGATGAGCTGGCCTTTAACCTTTGTTTTTCTACTGGGGGTGATTAACGGAGTCAATTTTTCCGATGGGCTGGATGGCTTAGCTGCCGGCACCAGTCTGTTAGCTTTAGCCACCATTGCCATATTGGCTACGATTGTTGACGACCAGAATGTGGCTTTGATCTCATTGACGGTTATTGGCGGCGTGTTAGGTTTTTTACGTTATAACACTTTCCCTGCCAGGATTTTTATGGGCGATGCCGGTAGTCAATTTTTGGGTTTTATTACCGCCTGTTTAGCCATAGCCGTGACCCAGTCTGAATCTTCGGCGCTCAATACATTCTTGCCGGTTATTATTTTGGGCTTGCCGATATTAGATATTTTGCAGGTAGTACCGGTCCGAATTAAAAAAGGTTTACCACTGCCGGGGCCAGATAAAGAGCACTTTCATCACCAGCTGGTAAAACTACAATTTAAGCATCACGAAGTTGTTGGCATCATTTATCTCCTTCAAATCTTGATGATGAGCGGTGCCTATTTCCTACGATTTGAAAGCGATATTGCATTATTTTCTTTTTATATGTTGTACCTGTTAGTTGTTTTAGGCTCTTTGTATACAGCACACAGAATAGGCTGGGTGGTCAGGGCGCCTCAGCCTGGAGACTCGGCCCGCGACAGGCGCAACCTGCTATTACGTAAGGTTGGGTGGGTTCATCACTATTCGGCGCCAATAGTACAGCTTGTGCTCATTCTATTCTTTATTGTCGCGCCCTTTCTATTAACAGATATGGCTTCCCAGTTTTCAAGGGCGGCGCTTGTTCTGGCCGTTATATTGGCAGTGCTGGGGGTTATTTTTAGGTCCATAGCAGCAGTGTTGACGAGGGTTTCTTGTTATTCGGTCAGCGTATTTTTAATCTATTTGATCTCTACCAATATACAAAATCCGTTATATCTGAATTATATTGACACATTCCTGGTGATACTGACGGCTTTCTTAATGCTGTCAATTAGGATGAGTCGCCAGGAACAATTCAGGCTTGATACTCAGGATTTACTTATTTTACTGATGGTAGTTATAGTACCTCAGCTACCCCTTAATGTTAGCGAGGGCTTCCCCGTCGGTGAAATAGCTCTTCGCCTGGCAGTGTTAATGTATGCCTGTGAGTTTTTATTGGCTCGAGAAAGCAGGGCGCAGTTGAAATTTTTAAGCATGGGGTCAATTTTAGGCCTCTTTGTTATTGGCATAGTTACATATATATAACGTAATAAATTGATAGATTTTTGGGAGAATAGAATGTCATTGGGTAAATTTAAAAAAGCGGGTACGGCAGTATTGCTTTCTTCAATGCTGTTAGTGGCTTGTGGAGGAGGGGAAAATCGCCAGGCTGAGTATCTCAATAAGGCTCAAGAATATTTTGACCAGGAAAATTTTGACAAAGCTAAAATCGAAGTTAAAAATGTGCTGCAGATCAATCCTAATAATGCGGATGCACGCTATTTATCAGGCATGATTGCCGAGTCCAATAAGAATTTTCGGGGTGCGTTTAAAAACTTTAATGCAGCGGTAGAGATTGATGACAGCCATATAAAATCACTTAATAAGCTCGCCTCGTATTTCTATATGTCAAAGGATCTGGATGGCGCACAGGAAAAGGTTGATGCGGTATTAGCCGTTGATGCCAATAATGCAGACGCGCTGGGTACTCAGTCCGCGATTTTTGCTTCTCAAGAGAAGAAAGACCAGGCCATAGAGAAAGCACAGTTGGCGCTGTCGATAGAACCAGGTCATGTGCAGGCAACGACAGTCTTGGCGGCTCTTTATGCTGAAGAGAACCCGGAATTAGCTTTAGAAACAATTACCAAGGGCATTGCCAGTCAGTCTAAAAGTGAATCTTTAAAACTTTTAAAAATTCGACTTATGGCTAATCAAAAGAATAGAGATGGAGCTATTCAGTTATTCCGGGAGCTAATTGCTGAGTATCCTGAAAATATTATCTATGTTGGCCAGTTAGCAAACTACCAGTTACAGTCAGGTGCTACTGAAGAGAATATTGAACAACGCAAAGCAGATGCTGAGAAAACGCTAAGGGAGGCTGTTGCTACTAACTCAGAAGAAGATCAGTTTAAACTATGGTTAGTGGAATTTTTACTTAAAAATCGCGGGGTTGAAAGTGGTCGAGAGCAGCTGGAAGAATATATTTCTGCCTTGCCGGACAACTTTGCGATGCGAGATAAATTGGCCAGAGTTTATACAGATAATAAAGAGATTGATAAAGCTATCGCACTTTATCAATACGTAATTGATACTACTCCGAAAGACACCATTGCGTTGGATGCGCGTAATCGCTTGGCAGTCATAGCCATCTTACAGGAAGATAGAGAAAAAGCGGATCTGCTATTAGCCGAAATTTTTGAGCTGGAGCCAGAAAACACCGATGCATTACTTGTAAGGGCAAAATTAAAATTGCAAGAGAATGATATTGACGGCGCTATCCCCGATTTACGAGTGGTGCTAAAAAATGACCCGGAATCTGTTGAGGCGTTAACCCTCTTGGCCGTGGCCCACCAGAATAATAACTCAGCTGATTTGGCGCTGGATAATTACCAGCGCTTATTGATCATTGAGCCAAAGAATTTGCCAGCTCTTGTGGGGTCTGCTCGATTATTGATTGCCAAGGGTCAGCTTGAAGACGCGCTTTCTCAACTTGAGGTCGCTAAAGGAGTTAATGATAGTAACCCTGAGGTGGTGCAATTACTGACTAATTTATATACCCGTGAGCAGCGCTGGGATGATGCGCTATCAACCGCAGCCAAGCTAACGGAGAATAGTCAAACCATGGCAATAGGTTATTACCTGCAAGGCCGAGTCTATTTACGCCAGAAAGAATATGCTACTGCGGTTGGCGTATTAGAAAAATCTATCGAACTGCAGCCTGCAGGTGTTGAGACGTTGAGCTCATTAGCTGCCGCCTATGTGGCTTTGGAGAAAACAGAGAAAGCGATTGGTTTTGTTAAAGCCCATGCTGAAAATTACCCTGACCAGATCCATGCTAAAGAACTGCTAGCCAATTTGTATTTACGCAGTGGTGACCAGGTCTCGGCGCTGTCAGAGTTGCAGGCGGCCATTGCGCAGGACCCTGATAGAAATTCGGCCTACCTGTCTATTGCCCGAATTTATTTTGTTCAAGGCAAGCCTGAAAAAATTGAATCTCTTTATCTGGATGGCCTTAAACAAAACCCGAAAAACAACGGTTTAAGATTAGCCCTTGCCGAGTACTATCAGTCTACAAAGCAACATCAGCAAGCGGTAGATAGCTATGAAACTTTACTGGCAGATAATCCAGATGCCCTGGTGGTCAAAAACAATCTAGCCGTTTTATTAATGGATCACTTTAATAGCGCCGAAACCGTGACCCGGGCGGCTGAGCTTGCGGCTGATTTGGCTGCGACGGAAAATCCTGCCTTTTTAGATACTGCTGGCTGGGTTCAATATCAGCAGGGTAATTATCCTCAGGCGGTTTCATTGTTGAGTGCAGCGATTGAGTTTGGTGGCAAAGGTGCTGATTATCATTACCACTTGGGTATGGCGTATTATAAGAGTGATATGAAACAGCAGGCTAAGGAGCAGCTAGAGTTGGCTTTGGCTGATAAGAAGGCTGATTTTGCTGGCAAGGAAGAGGCGGAGAGTACTTTGCAACAGCTGCAACCTTGATATTTTATAAAAGCTTCGCCCTGATTTCGGGGCGGACTATGACTACACGCACTGGGTGGATGCTTAAGCGTAGTGCACAGGATATAGAACATAGAAATTATGTACTAATAACAATTTTACTGGATTACATTGCTGATTTTCTATGTTAAAAAACAGTATTAAAAACATAAAAAGCAATGTTAAAAAAATAATGAATCAAATGGATATGGATACAATGAAAAAATCAATATGCAGTCTTTCCTTTTTGTTTCTCCTGACAAGCAATATACAGGCTGCTGTTGTTTATAATTTTGCAAACCTTGTAGACACTAATCAAGGTGAGATATCGGGTGTATTGGCTGATGGCGTTACATTTCCACTGGGCAACCCGGGAGAGCAAGCCTTTCAATCATTCAGTTGGGAAAAAGAGAGCATCACCTTAACTGCGTCGGCTAGCTATAACGGTGTTGGCACTTATGACAGCAGTTATCCCGGTGCCTATGAGGCAGGTGATAATTATACCGCCTGGATCTACCTGGATGAAATAACAACAACAGGTCATGTTGGTACCATGGGTGTTTGCCATGAGGGATTGAAATACAAACAAGGGGTTGGTAACCAGTGTGATCCCAATGTCGATGACAAAGTGTCTTATAATGAAGTGATGCAGTTAGACTTTGATCAGCCAGTCGTAATTGACTTCGACAGATCCGTTTTTCGAGGTCTGCTTGAGGCTGTCATCAACCCAGAGATTGAAGTGAGTTATGATCAGGGTTTGACTTGGGGCTTTATGGATACAAGCTCACAAATTTCTGGTGATTCATTTTACTTTCGAGTAAACGAAGCTTATGCCACTGAAAGATTTGTTATTGAGAAGTTGACTGTAGCAACAGTGCCTGTACCTGCAGCAGCATGGTTGTTGGGGTCAGCTATGATTGGGCTAGTGGGAATTAAACGTAGTAGATCACGTTTATAATTCCGGTATACACCGAGTTTATATGGCCCGCCCGACAGGATTCGAACCTGTGACCAATGGCTTCGGAAGCCACTACTCTATCCAGCTGAGCTACGGGCGGAGGGCTGCTTAAACCCTGAGGTTTTTGCAGGCCACGCATCATACCTATGAACACCCATTTAGTCTACGAATCCGTCGGATATTGCCCTTTTCGGGGGCTGTTTGCCGATCGGGAATAATTAATAGCCCTTAAATTTCCGCTTGGGGCGGAAAGTGGCTATAATTCGCGCCTGTTAATCTGGCGTATAGAGAGTGAGTGATGAACATGTTAAAAAGCAATGCTGTTAAGCTGATGGGTATCTTATTATTGGGTATGGCAGTCTCTGCCCACGGTGTATCCGACAAGCAGCGCGCTGCCATTGAAGAGCGCATTGCGCCGGCTGGCAGTGTCTGTATGGAAGGGGATAGCAGCTGTGGTGCCGTAGTAGCCTCATCCGGTGGCGGTGCCAAGTCCCCGGAAGATATCTACAACACCAACTGTATGGCCTGCCACGCTACTGGCGCTGCCGGTGCTCCTAAAATGGGTGATGTCGATGCCTGGGCTGGTCGTCTGGATAAAGGTTTGGAGCAGGTTTACGCCAATGCCATTAACGGTATCAATGGTATGCCGGCCAAGGGCCTGTGTATGAGCTGTTCCGATGACGACGTTATAGCTGTGGTTGACTATATCTTTGATAACAGCAAGTAACTTACTGATCCACAATAAAAAAAGCCGCGATTGAGCGGCTTTTTTTATGCTCGCGAAG
>JAAELM010000530.1 GCA_024226635.1 Oceanicoccus sp.
AGTTTAACTATTAATACAGAGTATTGGTCGAGCTTATGTTGATCGAAAGACTAATAGAGGACAAAAGCTGGACTTACAGATCACCTGTTTTATGCTTGCCAGCAAATCCAGGTTGAACAAACACTTGAAAAACAGTTACCAGATTCCATCCCGCAGCATTATTAAAGCAATAGTGGCGATTCTGATCACCTGCCTGGCGCTTTCGCTCGGTGACGCCATGATCAAGCAGAGCAGCGCAAGTTTCACGCTATGGCAGATATTTATTCTACGCTCGGCCATTGCTATTCCCTTTTTAATTTATTTCGTACGCATCCAGAGCTGTGAAACACCGGTTAAACCAGACCAGGCTTTCTGGACCGGCCTGCGCAGTCTGATTCTTGTCCTGATGTGGGTGTTTTATTACGTCGCCCTGCCCAAAGTACCACTCTCAATTGCCGCGGCAGCGCTCTATTTATCGCCATTGTTCATCACCCTGTTTGCCTCAATTTTCATTGGTGACAAAATCGGCGTTAATGGCTGGATCGCAGTAGTACTGAGCTTTATCGGAATACTGCTGGTACTGAAACCACAATCTGAGGAATTTAGTGTCTATGCAATGCTGCCCCTTATTTCAGCAGTATGCTATGCACTGGCTATGATAATGACAAGGATAAAATGCGGAGATGAAAAACCCCTGGTACTATCGCTGTGGCTCAACGTTACCTTTGTCATTGTCGGCCTCGTCGCCAGTGCTTTAATCTATCTGTGGCAACCATCCACGGAAGCCATCAATTCCAACCCGTTCATGCTCGGAGAATGGGCCTCTATGTGGTTAGCGGAGTGGAAAATAATAGCCTTGCTCGCGGTCGCCATAATAATCGGCAGCACCGGCGCCGCAGTCGCCTATCAAACCGAACACTCATCCACAGTCGCTACCATTGACTTTTGCTACGTGCTGTTTGCGGCATTGTGGGGATCTTTGTTTTTTGCAGAAGTGCTGGATCTGGTTAGCGTGGTTGGGATTGTTTTGATTATTGGTGGTGGGATTTTATCTGTACGACGGTCGACTTAATGCAGACTGGAAGATACATCTCTCACGTGAGACAACAAATGCAGTGACAATCAACAGGATATGTTTTAAATGAATAAAATCGCAATATTTGCCGATGTACAGAATATTTACTACACCACACGCCAGGCACATGGCCGCCAGTTCAATTATCGTGAACTGTGGAAACGGGTGAGCAAGCAGGGAGAT
>JAAELM010000531.1 GCA_024226635.1 Oceanicoccus sp.
CCATATACCCTTTGACCACATGCTGAAAATCTTCGACGGTGCTAACACCCCGTAGCTGGCGTGAAATGACAAAACGAATAATGGGATAAACCAGCCAGGTAAAGGCTTTATGCCATGGGCCCAGTTTTAAGCTGGCCACCGCAGCAACCAGCTCATCATCAGCCAGCAAATTGTTTAAAACGGAAGCCACTTCTTCATTATTATAGGGACGGATATCCGCAAACTGGCCCATGTGATTCACTACCTTTAGTTAAACTTGATTGGCGGCGAACGATACCGGAAATGGGCTGCTTAGTCATCCGCAACGCACCCGATCGAACAAAAACCACGCAGATAAACCATGACTTGAAGGCAGGCACGAACTAATTAGCGTCATCCATCTGAATTAGCTTGACGCCCCCCATGCTAATCCCTATGATGCGCGCCTTGCTTAACAACAGCCAGCAACGGCCTGTTGTTTCGACAGAGCTTATTGATGCGGGGTGGAGCAGCCTGGTAGCTCGTCGGGCTCATAACCCGAAGGTCGTCAGTTCAAATCTGGCCCCCGCTACCAATTCAAGATACGCCCGTTAGATAGAAGCCAGAGGATCGGTACCTACTACATCTGGCGCAGCCGCTAAAAAAACCTACCCACCGATTAAGGTGAACTATCACCAATATCCGCCGAGACGATTGGTAAGCCGTTGGTCAAATGCTAAAATCCTCGCACGATTTTTTTCAACCAACCCGACATAGAACCTTCGGCATGAAAAAACACCTATCAATTGCTTTAACCACCACTTTAGTCGCATTTTCTTTAAGCGCTTCGGCTGCCAGGCCTGCCAGCATCACCTTCGAATCTAATGGCACAACCGCTGACGGCGTTGAATACGCTAACTTCAGTGTTAAATGCTCTAATGGCGAGAAACAAATATTGACCGCATGGGATAACCGCAAAAAATGGTGTGTGGGTAGTGATCCTCTGGAAAACTGTCACCAGAAGCAGATCAAAACCGCTAAGAAAGCCTGTAAAGATTAACCGCTTATTTGGGCGCAAGTATTAAACCCAGCCTGATTAATTATCAGGCTGGGGTTTTTTATGTCTGGCAGCTACACTTAAGTGGTAACCGTGATTTATTGTCTAATTCACTATCAGGTAGGCAAGCTGTGCAGATTCTCGATAACTACTATGAGCCAAGCCCACTAGCACGTGCTATAGAGCCGAATTATAAAGGCAGTGGCTTCAAGCTCTCGCCAGGCGAGCAATCGAGCATAGTGGCTGATTCAACACAGGGCCATTCAACACAGGACCATTCAACACAGAACAATGAGCAAGCCGCCCTACCCCTGCATTTTTATCTGCAAAACCTGCACTACCAAAGACTTAATCACAGCATCAACTCGGCAAGCAAAGAAAAGCGCAAGCAAAAAGAACAGCAATAAGGTTGCCCGCCTTCTGCTGCTATTTATACAAGGTAACGCGATTGCAACCAGTTGCGCTCAACCTCGCCCACCCCTAAAACTTCCTGCAAATAATCTTCAACCCGTGGGAACTCCTTGTCGATAATCTCAAAGGCAGATTGCAAATAGTCGGGCCGCACCTCCAGCATCGGGCGCATAACCTCTGGCTCACCCGGCCATTGGTATTTTTGACTGATGCGGGCAACCTCCTTATCAACCGAAAGGTAATCAGCTGTCAGCATATAATCCGCAAAAATAGTTTCCCGTGATACGCCCAGGGCCGATAACATCATTGCCGCTGCAAAACCCGTGCGATCTTTACCCGCCGCACAATGCACCAAAGACCCGCCCTCATCCAGATTTAAAAAACAGCTAAACATTTTTCGGTATTGTTCCGACTGGTCAAAAACGAACTCTTTATTAACGTCACACATAAAGCCGGCCAGCTGCTCGCTATTCATTGTACCCGCCGCGATTATCTCTACAAAATCCACCGCATTGCCGGGGTTAATCGGCAACGGAACCATTTCCGGCATCGCGGATTCAGGCAATAGACTGGGGTCTTTTAGTCGCTCATCATCCCGCCTGAAATCAAAGACTATACGGATATCCAGGCTACCAAACTGGTCCTGGTCATTATCGGTAAGCTTGGACAACTCGCCGGAACGAAATAGCTGGCGCCATTTTATAGCTCGACCATCCCTTGTTTTATAGCCACCGTAATCACGAAAGTTAGGGGTTCCCTCAAAGGGGATATGGCGACGGGTGGCAACATCAGTTTTATCATCAAACATATTTACGGCTCTGTTATTTTTCCGGGGTGATTATAGATAGATCGCTATAGATAGAAGGGGGGTAATAATAAAGAAGAAATAAAAAAGGAGCCACCAAAGGTGGCTCCAGCTCACGAGGGGAGAGCTACGTGAAAACTTAAAGACTTAGTCCAGCAAAGCGAGCTCGGTAGCGGTTTACCGCCACCTGGGCCTGCAGCATTTCATAGCAACAAGCAGCATTCACTATCCGATTAACATGAATTCAGCTTAGCCTTATTAGCGCCTGACTTCATGGGTAAAAAGTTGGCAATTATTTTATTGACGGAGGGAGCCCAGGTTTTACGCGGGTTCACAAACAGCCCTGCCAACTAGTTACATTTTTAATCACTAAAAACCAGCAATAACTAGCCGATGCGGTTGACATCGAGGTCTTTACAAGGAATAATCCCGCCTCCTAATTTTCCACTCTTTTTTAAAGACCACATTAGACACAGGATTTAAACCATGGCGAATTCACCACAAGCAAAAAAACGCGCCCGCCAGGGCGAGAAGCGTCGCCAGCACAACGCCGGTCTTCGCTCTGTTGTTCGTACTTCTATCAAGAAAGTATTGGCCGCTATCGCCACTGGCAATGCCGAAGAAGCTACTGCAGCCTACGCCGCAGCCGTACCGGTTATTGACCGCATGGCAGACAAAGGCATTATTCACAAGAATAAAGCTGCTCGTCATAAGAGCCGCCTTAACTCACAGGTAAAGGCCCTGGCTGCTTAATTGAGTAGCCTGAAGGCAAAAAAACCGGCGATAGCCGGTTTTTTTATGCCTGGTGCTTAAGCCCCGCAAGATTACATCAACACCAGATTATCCCGGTGAATCAATTCCTCTTCACCCTGGTAGCCTAATATCTCTTCAATCTCCTGACTGGCCTTACCAATAATTTGCCGGGCATCAAAAACGCTGTAATTCACCAGGCCTCGGGCAATTTCATTACCGGCCCGATCCGTACAAGACACCAGGTCACCCCGGCTAAAAGCCCCGGAAACTGCCCTGACACCTACAGGCAATAAACTACAGCCTGATTCGCGCAACACTTTTACCGCCCCATCATCCAGTTGCACCGTGCCATTTAACTGCGACATGCCTGCCAGCCACTGCTTGCGGGCCACCAGTGGCCGCTGCTTGGCTTTTAGCAATGTACCCAAGGCCTGCTGAAGGGAAAGGCGCAACAATACATCCTGGAATTCGCCCCCCACAATCACCGTACTGGCACCGGACCGAGCAGCCAATTTAGCCGCCCGCACCTTGGTAACCATACCGCCACGACCCAGTGCTCCAGTGCTGCCTCCGGCCATCTGCTCCAGATTCTCGTCATCAACTGCCGCCTCAATCACCAATTTGGCATCAGGGTTAGTGCGTGGGTCGGCGCTATACAAACCCTCCTGGTCGGTCAATATAATCAAACGGTCAGCATCAATCAGGTTGGCCACCAACGCAGCCAGTGTGTCATTGTCACCGAAGCGGATTTCATCGGTCACCACCGTGTCATTCTCATTCACCACAGGAATCACCCCCAGCTTTAACAGCGTGGTGAGTGTGCCCCTGGCATTTAAATAACGGTCGCGAGCGGAGATATCATCATGCCCCAACAAGACCTGGGCAGTATGCAGGTCAAACTTCTGAAAACAGGATTCATAAGCCTGCACCAGCCCCATCTGACCCAGTGCAGCGGCTGCCTGCAGGTCATGCAGGGCATGGGGCCTTTCAACCCAGCCTAAACGACTCATACCCACCGCGACAGCACCGGATGAGACCAATACCAGCTCTATGCCCTGCTGGCGCAACTCGGCCATCTGTGCAGTCCAGCCGGCAATAGCCTCCATATCCAGACCTTTGCCATTGGCGGTCAGCAATGCACTGCCAATTTTAACGACCCAGCGCTGGGGCCTAACGGTTGTTTGCTGCGTATTCATCATTTCACTCAAGGTTCGTAGACCACCTCAACATCGTAATCATCTTCATCCCAATCATCATCGTCATCTTTCTCTGCTTGCCTGGCAGCCCTGGCCGCTTTGCGCACTGCAGCCAATTGCTGGATTCGCAGGCGTGACTCTTCCTGCATGCGACTCTGGATATCAGCCTCCATAGCCACCAACTCAGGATCTTCCAATTCTCTTTCTTTGCAGGCTTCAAGATAAGCCATCACATCACCACAGATAGGCTCGACACCCAGCTTACTAATAGCCGCAATGGAGTAAACCGGCCCCTGCCAGCCCAGCGCATCAATCACCTTCTGGCATCGCTCTTCGCGCTCATTTTCTGGCAGCAGATCCATTTTGTTCAATACCAACCAGCGGTCGCGCTGATGCAAGGTAGGGCTAAAACGCTCTAACTCAGTAATAATCGCCTGCGCCGCCTCAGCGGGGTCACTGCCATCGAAAGGTGCCATATCAACAATATGCAGTAATAAGCGAGTACGGGTCAGGTGCTTTAAAAAGCGAATCCCCAAACCTGCACCTTCGGAGGCACCTTCAATCAAGCCCGGGATATCAGCGACCACAAAGCTGCGGTGGGCCTGCACTTTTACCACACCCAGGTTCGGCACCATAGTCGTAAACGGATAGCCCGCTACTTTAGGCTTCGCCGCCGATACTGCACGGATAAAGGTCGACTTGCCCGCATTGGGCAGCCCCAGCAAACCCACATCCGCTAAAACCTTTAATTCCAATTTCAGATTGCGGAACTCACCTTCTGAGCCCGGTGATGTTTGTCTGGGTGCCCGGTTGGTGCTCGATTTAAAGCGGGTATTACCCAAGCCGTGAAAACCACCCTGCGCCACTTTGATACGCTGACCGTGCTCTGCCAAATCACCTAAAACTTCCTGGGTGTCGTCATCGATAATTGTGGTGCCTACCGGTACTGTAAGCGTTAAATCACTGCCGCCTTTACCGGTACAATTTCTTCCGCTACCCCCTTTACCATTTTCTGCCTGGTAAAAGCGCTGAAAGCGGTAATCCACCATAGTATTAACCGCAAAATCAGCTTGTAGCCAAACACTGCCGCCATCACCACCATCACCACCATCGGGGCCGCCTTCAGCAACATATTTTTCACGGCGAAAGCTGAGTGCGCCATTGCCACCATTACCGGCCTGCACCTTAATAGTAGCTTCATCGACAAATTTCATGCCTGTTCTCCGCTTTCGACATCACGATTCAATGTAATTGGACACGTGATGGATAATAGTTGATTAATCCGCAAATAAAAAAGCCCCGTCATATGACGAGGCTTTTTATCAAACTTTCTCGTGCTTAGGCAGAAACAACGCTGATATATTTGCGATTTTTCGGGCCTTTCACTTCAAACTTTACTACACCATCGGCTTTGGCGAACAGAGTGTGATCTACACCCAGGCCAACATTTTCACCGGCGTGGAAACGTGTACCACGCTGACGAACCAAAATGTTACCAGCCAATACATCCTGACCACCAAAACGCTTAACACCTAAGCGCTTGGCATTAGAATCGCGACCGTTACGAGTACTACCACCTGCTTTCTTATGAGCCATTGTTACTTCTCCTCGTTAGTCTGTTAGCCTTTAATAGCTGTGATTTTCACTTCAGTGTACCACTGACGGTGACCAGCCTGCTTCATAGAATGTTTACGACGACGGAACTTCATGATTTTCACTTTCTTGTGACGGGCCTGGTCAACAACCTCGGCAGTCACTTTTCCACCATCAACGTAAGGGGCGCCAATTTTGGCACTCTCACCTTCGCCAACCATTAATACTTTATCGAAATCAATCGACTCACCAATGGCGACTTCAATTTTTTCTAACTTGAGGGTTTCACCCTCTTTGACTCGGTGTTGCTTACCACCGCTTTCAATAACAGCGTACATAGCTTTACTCCACTAATATTGGCCTGCTTGCATATAGGTCTTGCGTGGTACAGCCGGCTGTAGCAATCATCCCTATGACAATCAATACAATCGGTACAAGTCCAGGCACTAAGCCCATGCCTCAATCCAGTATTCCTCAGAATCCTAAAAAGGGGTCGGGTTCAGATTTGGGAGGCGCATTCTACGGTAGTTATGGAGACAGGACAAGCCCTAAAATACCGTTAAAACCAACCAACTGCCCCGGATTATGCTGTGGGCTCAGCCCGCTTGACACCATAACAGCATCCCCCTAGCATGCGGCTCCCGCTGTTCAATAAGGAATAGCGTCCCGATTAGGCTAGCCAGGCACCCATAATAGTTATGCAACAGGTTCGTAAGGTCGTCGCCAAAGAGTTTGAAGCGGTTAATCAACTGATTATCGACCAACTCCACTCCAACGTCCCCTTAGTTGAGAATATCGGCCACTATATCGTAGATGCTGGGGGCAAACGTATGCGCCCCATGCTGGCCCTGATCAGCGGTGGTGCCTGTGGCAACCTGAATAAAGACCACCTGACACTGGCGGCAGTGATTGAGTTTATCCATACCGCCACCCTGCTGCACGATGATGTGGTGGATATCTCCACCCTGCGCCGCGGCCGACCCACCGCCAATGCGGAATGGGGTAACGCTCCCAGCGTGCTGGTAGGGGACTTTCTGTATACCCGCGCCTTCCAGCTACTGGTCTCCATCGGCAATATGGAGGTGATGACACTGATGTCCGAGGTCACTAATACCATTGCCGAAGGTGAAGTACTGCAATTAACCAAAGCGGGAGACCCCAACACCACCGAAGAAGATTATTTTGAGGTGATCAAGAATAAAACTGCCGTGCTATTTGCCGCGGCAACCGCCTGCGGCGCGATTTTAGCCGGCTCCAAACAGCAGGAGATCGACCGTTTCTACCAATACGGGCTGGATCTTGGGCTGGCCTTCCAACTGGTTGACGATGTACTTGATTATGAGGGCAATGCCGAAGAAATGGGTAAAAACGTAGGGGACGACCTGGCCGAAGGCAAGCCCACCCTGCCCCTGATTTACACCATGAAACAAGGCAGCCAGGAAGATGCGACTCTTGTTTATGATGCCATCAGCAATAAAAGTATCGACCAACTCAGCCATGTTATTAGCGCCGTGCAACGCTGTGATGCGCTGACTTATACCAAACAGCTGGCCCAACAGAAAAGCCAGGCCGCTGCTGCCATTATCAACGACTGCAAAGACAGCCCTTATAAGGAATCGTTAATACGGCTGGCCCATTTAGCAGTCTCCAGAAACAGCTAAGCTGCCCCTCTTAGGGAAATAGTCCACTATTTTCGTCGGTTTTTTTTACATGCGCCCCTCGCTATATCGCTCTAACGCCTATACTTTGGCCACATCTAACATAATGTCTTAGTGGCACAGATAAGGGAAATCCCGTTTATGTCATTAATAACAAGCACTTAAAAAACAAGCTATTGTTGCTTAAACAATACCGCCAACTTGTAAGCAGTTAAGGCACATATATTGCAGGATGTTTAATTGTGATTCCGACATACTTGAAGCTGACGATGAACAAAGACTCTGATTACATACAGGCTGCACCCGCCAAGAACAATGCAACTGAAATCCCTGTGCTGCTGCGCCAGATTAAAGATAATTCAGCCTCCATCTTGCTAGCGCATCTGGAAAATCTGTTTAGTTCCTGCGATGACCTGTTTTTTGATTTATCCAGCCGAGCAGCCACCAATAGCGAGCAAAATCTCTACTTTGAGTCCATGCGTGAAGTCAGGCTTAAAAAGCACGGAGTGATAGCGGCCTTCAAGAGTGAAATAGAAACCGGCTTCCACCAGATTGCCAGTGCCGCCCAAACCAGCACCCCATCCTCCGACCTCGATAACATCGCCGATGACCACACCAGCCTTAGTTTGGTACAAAACGATATTCTGGAACAGGATGTCGCCATTGCCAGTATGGTCAGCAAGGCTCGGGTTAATTGCCAGGAAAGCCTCTATCACTTGAACCTGAGGTTTGATTACCTCATGCCTAACACGGCCATTACTGATCAAAACAACCCGATGGATCCCCAGCAAATTTGCCGCTATTTTGCCGATGCCTGCAAAATGCTGGACCTGAATATTAAAGCTAGAATCATCCTGTTTAAGCAGTTTGATCGCCTGTTAATTTCAAAACTGGCAACGGTTTATTCATCGGCCAACAACCTGCTGGTAGAAGCCGGCGTGCTGCCCAATACTCGCAGCTACGCCAACAACAAGAACCAAGGCAACAGCGAAACACCGGCGCAAAGATCCACCGGCACACAGCAAAATCAAAATATTGAATTCGAGTTTGCCGAGCTTAGTAACTTACTGTCATCACTAAGGCAGCAAAACCCGGCTGCTATCGAAAGCCTGATTCCAAACTACACCGCCTATTCCAGAAACACTGGCCCGACAGTCTCTAACGATGACCTGCTACAACTGCTAACTACGATTCAGCAAACTATTGCGCCACCACCAGCCAACAAAGAACTGCAGCTGGCTGAAAGCCTGAGGCAGGTTATTGGCTCCATTCTGTCTGAAGCCGGCGATGCTCCCGATAAAGCCCTGCAACAACCCGATGATGATGTGATCAATCTGGTGGCCATGTTTTTTGACTTTGTGCTGGATGACAACAACTTACCTGTGGCTGTACAAGCACTGATAAGCCGCCTGCAAATCCCTATTTTAAAAGTCGCCTTAAACGACAAGAAGTTTTTCAGCAAAAGTTCGCACCCTGCACGCCGCTTAATTAATGCGATTGCAGAAGCCAGTATTGGCTGGGATGAATCCAGCCAACTACAGCGCGATCGCCTGTTCTCATTGATGACCGCCATTACCCAGGACATCAATGAAAACTACAACAACAGCGACCAGATATTTATTGATAAGCTGAACGAACTGGAGAAGTTTATCCAGCAGACCGAGCACAAATCCGCACTTATTGAAAAGCGCATCGGTCAGGCAGCAGAGGGACAAGCCCGCACAAAACTGGCCAGGCTGATGTCACAAAAAGTGATGTTTGAAAAACTTGAAACGGCCGCATTGCCAGAAAAAATCAGTGATTTTTTAACCAGGCACTGGCTTAATCTGCTGGTTATGTCTCACCTGAAGCATGGTGAAGAAAGCTCGGAATGGATTGATGCCACCCAACTAATTGATGACCTTATTTGGGCCAGCCAGGCACACAATGATGCCAAATCACAAAGCCGCTACCAAAAAATCAAACCCGGCCTGTTAAATCGTATCAACGAAGGCATGACCCAGATTGCAGCTACTCGAGAAGCCGCTGAAGATTGCATTAACAGCCTGGAGAAAACCCTGGATGAGCTTCACACCTCCGGGCATAGCGACATCCAAATGAGACCGCTAAGCACCAGCCAGGCAGAAGTCCTTGGGCATACACCGGGTAGTGGCAGCAAAAGCTGGCAGCAAATGACCGGCGTAGAGCGCCAGCAAGCTCGCTACAAACAACTAACTTATGAGTATATTCGCAAAGCCGAACAACTCCCTTTACAGACCTGGCTCTCTTTTGAAGATGCCAAGACCGGTAAAGTAACTCGCTGTAAACTGGCCTCCAGAATTGAATCCTCAGACAGCTATGTGTTTGTTAATCGCTTTGGCTTTAAAGCCATAGAGAGACTGCGCAAAGATTTCGCCTGTGATATGCAGGCCGGACGCATTACCATCCTGGAAAGGGGCAATCTCTTTGACCGGGCCATGGGTAACGTCCTAAATAGCTTAAATAACAATCAATCAACCAAGGCAAGCTGAGTTTAGGCCGCTTTTCTATTCATAAAAGTACCATTTCCCTTCACCAAAACAGCAATATCACCCCGAACAGCTATACTTGAGGCTGTAACTTTATCGAACCCTCTCCCCAGACACATAATAAGCAACCACTATGCAGGAAAACCACATAGCCTATATTAGCTACTCCGCAGGTAGCGTCGCATTCGCATTACTGACCGTCGCTTTTGTTTATTCATGGAGGATAAAACTTACTCACTACTCACTCATTATTGCCAGCACCATCACCGCACTCTGGAATCTGGCCATAGCCGCCAACTACCAGTATGTTAGCCTTGAGCGAGAATACCTGCTAATGCTGGAAACCCTGCGTTATGGTGCCTGGATAGCCGCATTGCTAGCCTCACTACAGCACACCCTGGGGCAAAAACTGGAAGCGAAGCTCCGATATTCCATCAATGGGCTCTGGCTGATTAGCCTCTTCTTAATCATCGGCCTAAGTGCCGCCCACCACCCCTTGATTCAGGACAGCAACCTGCTGATCTGGAATAGCCTGATTCTCTCTATTGCCGGCCTTGTTACAGTTGAGCAGCTTTACAGAAATACCAGCCAGCAACGGTTAATGAAGCTAATCAGTGTGGCTATCGGTGCACTGTTCGCCTACGACATTTACCTGTTTTCATACAGCTTGATTTTCAACCAAATAGATGTGGGGCTTTGGCAATCAAGGGGAGCCGTTAATGGGCTGGCGGCACTGGCCCTGTGCCTGGGCTCATTGGCCCTGACATCACAGAAGTCAGAACGCTCGGTACTCTCAGTATCTCGCCCTGTTGCCTTCTATACCACCAGCATGTCAGTGGCTGGCAGCTTCCTTGCGCTGATTGCCGTCGGTGGTTACTACGTCCAGCTTTATGGCGGCCGCTGGGGAAGCGTGGTTCAGGTGGCCATCTTGTTTGGTGCACTGTTTACCACTGTTATCCTGTTCGTCTCAAGCACCATCCGCTCACGTATCAATGTCTGGATCAGCAAGCACTTTTTTCGTCACAAATACGACTACCGGGCGGAGTGGTTGGGCCTGATTAGCTCACTCACACAATCTACAGCTCAAGACAACTTTCACGAACGAGCTATTAACATGGTGGCCTCTATTTTTAAAAGTGAAGGGGGCGCCCTTTGGCTGGAAAGCCAGCGCGCCTACCGGCCCGTGCAAACCCACAATATGGAAAATATCTCACCGGAAATGACAGAAGAACTCAACACCCCCTTCTGCCAACTAATGATTGAAAAGGAATGGGTATTTTCTCCCCACGGCACTGGCAAAGCATCAATGGGCACTGCCAATAGCCAACTGCCCCCATGGATTTATGACATTCCCGATTTATGGCTGGTGCTGCCGCTACTTACCGAAACCAGGCTATTAGGGTTTATTGCACTTAAAGAGCCCAAACACGACACCTCCCTGACCTGGGAAGACCTGGATCTGCTAAAAACCGTAGGGCGACAGGTGGCCAGCTACCTTGACCGCCACGAGGCTGCTGAACAACTAGCCCGCTCAAAACAATTTGATGCCTTTAACAAACTCACCGCCTTCATCATGCACGACCTTAAAAACCTGATCGCACAACAGGGACTGGTGGTAGAAAATGCCGCCAGGCACAAAGAGAACCCAGCCTTTGTCGAAGATGCCATCAAAACCATTGATAACTCCGTCGGTAGAATGAGCAACCTGCTGCGCAAGCTGCAACAACAGGAAGCCAGTGAAGTTAAAAGCCTGGAGCTGCACAAAGTGTTAATGGAGGCCGCTAAAAAATGCCAGGACCATAAGCCCTCTGCTTCATTGCGACTAGAGAGTAAAGATATAAAAGTCGTGGCTGACCAGGACCTATTAATTATGGTCTTAGCCAATATTATTAAAAATGGACAAGAAGCCACACAGAACTCAGGTTTTGTGGATGTCACTTTACGCCAAGAGGGAAAAAATGCCATTATAACCATCGAAGATAATGGCTCAGGCATGGAAGAAGACTTTATCCGTCATCGCCTGTTTAAACCCTTTGATACAACCAAATCAGGAAAAGGCATGGGTATTGGTGTTTACCAGACCCAGGAATTTATCGTCGATATGGGTGGCAATATTAATGTCGAAAGTACACCCGGCGAAGGTTCTACATTCACCATCTCCATTCCCGCTAACGCCCTATAAATGACCCAGAAAAATTTATGAGCAAAGACACCGAAAAAACACTGCTAATCGTTGAAGATGATGCAGGACTACAAAGCCAACTCCGCTGGCACTTCGACAAGTACAACGTAATTATTGCCGGCGATCGGCAAGCAGCCATCGCCGCAGTACGCCAACACGAGCCCGCCGTTATATTGCAGGACCTTGGCCTACCGCCGGATGAAGAAGGCGTAGAAGAAGGCTTTAAAACCGTTCAAGAGGTCAGCAGCCTCTCTCCATCGTCAAAAATCATTGTTGTTACCGGCAACCACGATTACGAAAATGCGGTAAGAGCGGTAGCTCTGGGTGCTTATGATTTTTATCAAAAGCCGATCAATACCGAAACACTGGACCTGATTGTACAGCGCGCCTACCAGATGTTCGCACTGGAAGAGCAAAACAGAAAACTCCACAATCAGCAGACATCCCCCCTTAACGGCGTTATCGCGTCAGACCCGCAAATGTTACGTATTTGCGGCACCATTGAAAAAGTAGCCCCCACAACAGTCACCACAACACTACTCGGTGAAAGCGGAACCGGTAAAGAAGTCTTCGCCAAAGCTATCCATACTATTAGCCCACGAAAAGACAACCGCTTTGTTGCGATTAACTGCGCCGCTGTTCCTGAAAACCTGATGGAAAGCGAATTATTCGGTTATGAAAAAGGCGCATTTACCGGTGCCAACAAACAAACCATCGGCAAAGTCGAAGTCGCCCAGGAAGGCACGCTCTTTCTCGACGAGATTGGCGATATGCCACTGCCACTGCAAGCTAAATTACTGCGCTTTTTACAAGAGCGAGTCATTGAGCGAGTGGGTGGGCGAGCAGAAATCCCGGTCGATGTTAGAGTCGTTTGCGCTACCAATAAAAACCTGGAAGACATGGTCGCCGAAGGCACCTTCCGGGAAGATTTGTATTACCGAATTTGTGAAATGGTCATTAACATTCCGCCACTGCGGGAAAGAGAGGGCGATAAAATTCTATTAGCCCGACACTTCCTTGAAACCATGACCGCCGACCAAAAAAGCAAAGTGACCAGCTTCTCTACTGAGGCCACTCAAGCTATAGAATCCTACCCCTGGCCGGGCAACATCCGTGAGATGGAAAATAAAATCAAGCGCGCCGTTATTATGTGTGACACCAAACATATCACCCCGGATGATTTAAGCATTAGCAAGGTAGAAAATTTCTCAATCAACCTGCGCCAGGTTCGCCAGGAAGCAGAAAAAAGCGCCATTAATCGAGCACTTTCAATGACCGACGGAAATTATTCAGCCGCGGCAAAACTACTTGGCGTCACACGGCCCACACTCTATGACCTGGTAAAAAAATATGACCTCACAGATTAATAACCACTGAACCAAAATATGACAGAACCAAAAAATGACATCTGTTTTTAGTAACAGACAAGAGCAAACAGGATTGCGGAGAATACCAGACCATGAAAATACCAAACTTCAGAGTCAGCGCCAAAAATATAGTCCACACAGCATTACTTTCAGCCAGCCTGATCATCATCGGTTGTGGCGACCAGACAGCAGACAATGCCAAACAAGCAGAAATTCACCAAAAAACAGCTGCCTCCTATATTCAACAAGGTCAGTACCGTGCAGCTATTATCGAAGCGCGCAATGTCATTAAATACTCCCCCGATTCAGTACAAGGCCATCTGCTACTGGCCAGCATCTACAACAAACTAGGCAATAGCTTTGGCACTATCAATATTCTGGAACCTCTTCTGACCGACAACGCCAAAGACATTAGCCTGCCATTAGCAACAGCCTATGCAGCCGTCGGCAAATACCAATCGGCAATCAACACGCTAAAAAATATTGACCAACAATCAACAGCAGCCCAGCTAATTCAAGCCCGTATTGAAGCAGGCCTAAAGAACACCGACAAAGCCGAAAAAATTTATACTGACCTGCTAGCCAAGGACGCAGGCAATGCAGCGATAACGATTGAATTAATCAAACTGCAGCTACAAAGCGGCGAACAGCAAAAAGCGATATCAACACTTAATACATTACTTCAACAACGGCCCAACAACCCGCAAGCCCTGTTTTTGAAAGCGCAAGCCGCTTATTTCAGTAATGACCTGAACAGTGCCGAAGACTACCTGACACAGGCACTGCAAAACTTACGCGAAACAGACCTGATGGAGCCTCTTAAAGGTAAAGTGCTATCACAACTGGCGCAAACCCTTACTGAACTTGGTCGCACCAGTGAAAGCCTGATCTACACCAAACTTCTCGCCGAAGCCAACCCGGAAGCCCATAAAGCCAGGCAGCAATTTAATGAAGCCTTAGGCCTCTACCAGTCAGGCGAAGTAGAAAAAGCAGAAGAACTGCTGATCAAAATTTATCAAGACTACCCCAGCAACAATATCAGCGGCATGCTACTGGGGATGATTAACCTGCAACAAGGAGACATAGAAGAAGCCGGGGAATTACTCGAAGACAATATTGATGCCGAAACCTCAAGCAGCCAAGTCATTAGCTCAACGGCCCTCACCCAACTGCGCCTCAACAAACCGGAAAAAGCCGTAGCATTACTGGAAAAAGCCCTGCTGTCCCGCCCTGAAGATGCCAGCATTCAAGCCGTTTACGGACTGGCACTGTTAAATATCGATAACACCGACACCCGCGCAGCACTGGCACTACAAAAAGCCCTGGCCATCGATCCCAGCCGGCATAAATTACACACCATTTTGGCGAGCCATTTTTTAGCCCTGGGGAAAAACCAACAGGCCTATGCTCAATATAATACAGCTCTGGGAAAAGTCCCTGCAGACAGAACTGTCCGAGATAGCTATCTTCGCGCACTACTGCAAAACGGTGAGCAAGAGAAAGCCCTGCAATTAGTAAACAGTTTTATTCAACAGTCCCCTGAAGACCCCAGCGTATACCTGCAAGCCACCGGTGTTCACCTCGCCAACAAAGACCAGGCCGCCGCTGAAAAAAGCCTCAACAAAACCCTTAGCCTGGCCCCCAATAACGTTCCCGCCTTATTGGGTCTTGGCCGGCTACAATTAATCAATCAACAATGGTCTAAAAGCACTGAAAGCTTTCGCAAAGCCGTCGCTGAAAACCCCAGCGCCGCTGGCTACAAAGGACTGATTACTGCCCAGCAGGCGCAAAAGCAAGGCGACAAAATCATCAGCGAACTAACCGCCGAAGCTACAACCACACCAGACAATGCCATCTTGCACACCGTATTAGCAGAGTATTTCGCCCGGGAAAACCAGGCAGACATGGCATTGAAATATGCCGACAGTGCCATCGCCACAAAACCTGTTTCCAACTATGCCAGCAATACGGCCATTACCATTTATAGAAGCCTGTCAAAACGCCTGCTAGCCAGCGGTGATATTGATAGGGCACGCAAGCGGCTGGCAGCAGCCCTTGAACTGGCCCCGAGTAACAATGCACTGCTCGGCGAACTTATTGACCTTGAACTACAAAGTAAAAACTACAGCGAAGCTACAAACATTGCCGACCAAATAGAACTTGCAGAGCAAGGAGAATTGGCAGGCAAATATTTCAAGGGCAAAATATTTGTCGCGCAGCAGCAGTGGCCTGAAGCTATCAGCAACCTTAAGGCTGCCTGGGAAATATCCCCCACTGATCGAGTCGGCTCACTGTATTACCGCACACTCAAAAAGGCCGGCGATCAAGAGCAAGCCAGCAAGCTGCTAGACAGCTGGATTAATGCACTGCCCCAGTCATCCACACCCTTAACCTTTAAAGCCTTAGAACTTCATCAAAAAGACAGCCATAAGGCGGCTGCCGACTATTACAACCAAGCCATCAGCCTGAACCCTTCAGACGCTATGGCCCTTAACAACCTGGCTTGGCTGTATTTCGAAACTGACAACCCTGCAGCATTAGAAACCGCCCGCAAAGCGACGACACTGGCCCCTGGCAACCCAGCGATTTTAGACACCTACGGCTGGATTGAGGTCAATAAAGGAGACAAAGCAAAAGGCCTGGCTGCGCTGAAAAAAGCTGCGGAGTTGGCGCCAGGTAAACAGGAAATTAGTGATCATTACCAAAGTGCAAAGAGCTTATAAAACGCCTGGGCCAAAGCACGTAATCCAACCTTCAATTCCGGCAGTTCTCCACCGCAAAAAGCTGTCGGAATAGCTTACAAATCCCCCTCCAACCGCCAATACCAAAAATGGTATTTTTAAACATTATCAACACGTTAAAAAAACTGGCACCATTCATGCTTAGTGTGAATAGTTACATTTATATTATCTTTGGATCTCACATCTACTTAAAAGGACAGGACAATGAAGTCTATTAAATTCATCGGTGCAGCAGCACTACTAGTATCACTCTCAATTAGCGCTACTGCCGGTTTATTAAAAACCGATGGTGGTGTAGAACTTGAAATATTCAGCACTAACGACATAATCCCCAACGGCTCTGGTGAAGAGTATAACATTGGCGCAAACGTGACTTATGACGGTTTTTTCACATTAGCCAAGTATACCTTTCTCGGTAAAGAAGCAGGTTTCATTAATCAATTCAACGTTGGTAGCGAACAGCTTAAAAATACCGATGCGGTTGGTTCAAGCTTTACGGTAAGCAACCTGGGCGCACCATTAGGCGTAGACCAGGTCTTGGATTTTAACTTCTATTCAGAGAACGTAAGTGCAGGCGTTACCAATGGTGCCAACAACCCTCTTGGCTCACCGCAGTCGTTCGCAGTTATTCTTGATTACACCCTCAACGGTAACTTTTATGATGCCGTCTTATTGTTTGATGACTCTGGTGCCGACCAGGACGACAACCATGACGATATGATCGTTGGTGTTAATGTGTATGTTCCAGAACCTGGTTCATTAGCGCTACTGGGTCTTGGCCTGGCTGGCTTAGGCATTAGCCGTCGCCAGAAGTAATAGCGATTAGTGTAAAAAAAGCGAGCTAAGCTCGCTTTTTTTACACCTTTTAATTCTAAAGACATCCACTCAATATTTTATTTCAAACATTCAATACCTTCGCTATACACTTGAACCATCGCTTGCGCGTTACCTCTGGCGGAATACTTCAAAGGTAAAACCAAATCCTCGCGCCCAGCGCTATCCAGCAAACTCAAAACAGCCTCAACATAAGCCTCATACCTATGCCGACTCACCAAGGCACAACCATCTACCCCAGATAACAACGGTGCCAAACCACCCACTGCATGAGCCACAATAGGCACCCCTAGCGCTAATGACTCCAGGGCAGTCATAGGCAGCCCCTCATGATCAGAGCACATCACCAATACATCCAGGCCCTTAATGATTTTAGCAACATCGCCTCGGTGGCCATAAAAAATTACCTTTCCTTCCAGGCCAGCATTTGTAGCCTGACTCTTTAACATTTCCAGCAAGGGGCCATCTCCAACAATATGAAAACGGTACTCACTGCCCCCGGATTCAATCAAGGTTTTTGCCATCGCAAGAAATATGTCGACTCTTTTTACAGCCACTAATCGACCAACCATTCCAATATGCTTTACCCTAGAATCACCCTCAAAACCTGCATCATCAAAACCCAGACTTTGCACGCTACCCAGGGCAGCCTCATCAACACCATTGAGCACCACCCTTATATGCTCCGGCGGATATTTATCACTAAGCTGGTCCGCCAAAGGCTGTGATACTGCAATCACATGGCTCTGCAAATAACGCCCAACCCACTGGTCCAACCGGCTAATAAACCACTTGGCGGTTTGCTTATAAAAGGAGTAACTAAATTCAGGCGCACCATGCACCGTTCTCAGACTATAGGCTCTAACCGAAAAGTGATTAGCCAGTGCACCCAGGATATTTTCTTTAAGGCGATGGGTATGGATAATGTGAGGCTGAATCTGACCCATAAGGCCCTGCAGGTGCCTAAAGATTTGCCAGCTACTATGTTGAGACTCCTCAATAACGAACACTGAGACCCCAGTGTCGCGTAGACGCCGCGCCAACTCATCCTCATTCATCAAGACCACATAAAGCTCATTACCCTCCATAGCGGCCAGTGTCTTCACCAAGGTAAAAAGCTGCACCTCAGCACCGGCCCACAAATCACCCGAAGCGATATGCATAATGCGCATCACCTGATTAGTAGAAGACAAAGAAGGCACTTCCATTTACACTGCTACCCAGTTGTTTATTAAAAATAACGACTCTAAAATTAACCACTGCCCATGTAGGCTACCAATAAGGATAACGGTTCTTAGCATGCTTGTAACATTATTTTGGCTGCTCGCCTTTTGCGCGCTTTATAGCTACTTTATTTACCCTGCTATTTTATGGTGTCTTGCCAAGGGAAAAACTGACCCCGAACTTTCCACCACCACCACAACACCCAGCCTAAGTCTTATCATTACCGCCTATAACGAAGCGGGCCGTATTAAGAGCAAAATCGACAACACACTTATACTCAAGGCCAGCAACCCCGAGCTAGAAATTATTATTGCCTCCGACTGCTCCGATGACGACACTGACAATATCGTTAATGAGTATGCCGACCAGGGCATACAACTTGTAAGAGCACCGGAACGGCTGGGCAAAGAACACGCTCAACTTTGCGCGATTAAAGAGGCCACAGGGGAAGTACTAATATTCTCTGATGTAGCCACACAAATACCTGAAGACGCCATCAGCAATCTTAGCCGCTACTTTAGCGACCCTACCATTGGATCCGTCTCAAGCGAAGACCGCTTTATCAGTAATCATGGTGAAATAGCCGGCGAAGGGGCCTATGTGCGTTATGAAATGTGGCTGCGCAGCCTGGAATCAAAAGTGGGTGGACTGGTCGGCCTAAGCGGATCATTTTTTGCCGCCCGCAAAGAAATCTGCCAGAGCTGGGATATTCACTCACCCAGCGATTTTAATACCGCATTGAATACCGCCAGCCATGGATTAAGGGCAATAACAGCCCCAGATGTATTGGGCCACTACCAGGACTTAAGCGACCCCAGCAAAGAGTATGCAAGAAAAACACGCACCATCATTCGTGGCCTAACCTCACTAAGCCGTCATCCGCAGGCTCTAAACCCTTTCAAGCATGGTTTATTTGCCTTTCAGGTCATTAGCCATAAACTAATGCGCTGGTTAGAGCCCTGGTTTTTGATAGCCTTACTGGCGGTTAATTTTATGCTAGCCAGCCATCATGACTTTTTTACTGTCACATTACTCCTGCAGTGCCTATTTTACAGCCTGGCCTTATCAGCCCATTATTCTGAAAAAGTTAAAAACAATACTGTTGCAAAACTAGTCTACTTTTTTGTGCAAGTTAATATGGCTATCTTTGATGCTAGCTGCCAATTTTTAGCAGGTAAACGGATGAGCGTATGGCAACCTTCCGCTCGTTAATTCGCGGCATCATTCACGGAGATTTACCGCCTGTGGGTGAGAAAATTATTTGGCGAGGTAAACCCAAGCCACTGCCAACCTACGAAGGCTTCGACGCCTACTGGGTAGATTCCGGGACCTCAGCTTTAGCACTAACGATTATTGCTGCCAAACAATTACATCCTGAAGTAGAAAATCCTGAAGTTATTATCCCTGCCTATGGCTGCCCCGATCTGGTAGCCGCTGCTGTTTTTGCAAAAGTGCAGCCTGTATTAGTTGATATAGGTAAGGACGACCCAGGCTATGATTTGGACCAACTGGAAAACGCGATCAATGACAATACCATCGCCGTTATTGCCGTTAATTTTTTAGGCATAAGCGATAGACTCGCAGAAATAAAAGCTGTATTACCGAATAACATACTACTGATTGAAGACAATGCCCAATGTTATAAAGCCATCAGTATGCCCGATAAAATTATTGGTGACTTTGCCATAACGTCATTTGGAAGAGGAAAACCCGTTAGCCTGCTTGGCGGCGGCCTTGCACTAATAAAAACAACTTATAGAGGTAAAATAAACGTTACCAATATTATCAAAAAACCAAAAAGAAAAGCGGTAGCGACCATTACAAAAGCTATCATTTATAACCTGCTACTAACACCCCAGGTATACTGGCTGATCAATAGGCTACCCTTTCTAAAAGTAGGCGTGACCAAATATAAAGGGCTTGAAGAGATTATATCTTTAGACACTTACAAAGAAAAAATTATTACAGCGAATATAGATCAGCATCTAGCTTCTAAACAACATCCAGGCTACGAGCTGGCAAATGCTGCCAACCTTTCAAGCTTATACAAAGATCGACTAATACACCCTTTAAGAATCCCAATCCTTAATAACAACCAAAGCACACCACCAGAACACCAATTAAAAAACCTTGGAATAACTCAGCTATACAAAAAAAGTCTTATTAACATAGATAAAGTAGATGATATCGTTTCTCCCGGACAATATAAAAATGCAAGCGACATGGCAAAAAGAATATTAACCCTTCCATGCAATCATACGGTTAAAGATACTCACACCCTTGCCATAAAAGGGCTATTTAGCTGAGTCCGATTAACCCAAGTTTCATTAAAAAGCGACGCTAGAAAATGCACTTAACATGTCTTTCTTATAGCTTTCTTCAGAAAAAACCCTTACTGCTCGCTCACGTGCGTTTGCGCCAAACACATGATTATCATTTGCCAAAGTTCGCTGTTCCAATATATCAGCTAGCGACTCAAGGCTAGATGA
>JAAELM010000532.1 GCA_024226635.1 Oceanicoccus sp.
ACAAAAAAGCCAGCAAGGAAATCAAAGTCGATCGTGGACACCTGGCGCCCCTCACCTCGTTTGCGAATACGATATTCTGGTGGGATACAGGCTGCTGGATTACGTTCGAAACGATTGTAATTTATGCACATCCGGAGTTGGATTGAACACTGTGCAAAAGACCTGCGCATGTAAAATTTAGTCTTTTCTTTGGCTGCTCTTGTATGAAATGGGTGTCGGATACCTGTTTACGACCCAATACGTTGAAACTACAAATGTAAGCACCACAACAAGCTGAATAAGATATGACGAACGCTCTTCTATCAAACCCGATGCCATAGCGCTAAAGGCGATTAACAAAGAAAACTCGCTCGCCTGGCCTAGCCTAACCCCCAACTCAGCCGAGTTATGAGATTTGTCGCAAATAGCTTTAAACCCCAATTTAAAAATTATCGGTTTTGCTGCCATCAACAGCGCTGTTATTATCAATCCAGGCACAATGAGTTGTTGAGAAACCACTAAATCAAACTCCGCACCAATTGAAAAGAAGAACAGTATCAGGAAGAAATCACGCAATGGCTTAAGATCTTCTGCAATAACCAAAGCAATGGGTACTGTTGCAAGGCTTATGCCTGCAATGAAAGCGCCCATCTCAAAGGATAGACCCAGCATTTTTGCTGCACCGGCAACAAACAAGCCCCAGCCTAAAGCCATCACAAATGTATGCTCTTTTATTACATCAAATTTCAATAGCAGATTAGTTATGACGAATCTGACAAAAACGAATGCCACAACACTTATCGCAACTAGCTTAAGCAATAACAAAGCAACTGAAATTGTAACGTTGCCCATGCCGCCCTCGGTTACCAGCAGAATCAGCACGATAGCTATCACATCCTGCAGTAACAGCACGCTGATCATTACCTCGCCAACATGGTGATGATGCAATTGTGTT
The DNA here is from genome assembly GCA_024226635.1 of Oceanicoccus sp. Classification (GTDB taxonomy): domain Bacteria; phylum Pseudomonadota; class Gammaproteobacteria; order Pseudomonadales; family Dasaniaceae; genus Oceanicoccus. The sequence continues at coordinate 935 of JAAELM010000532.1, forward strand.
GTTGGTATTAACTTAAGACTGACAATTGTGCTGGAGAACATTAACGCCGCGCCAATTATCAAACTGTCGATAAACGGATAACCCATGGCCGATGCTGCTGCCAGACTCAACAACATGAATATGAAACAGGTCGCCAGCGTTACGATACCGATACGTCCAAGCAAACCGACTAGTTTTGCGGGCTGGAAGTTAAGACCTATCAGAAACAGCAACAGGATGATGCCGATATGTGAAAGTTGTTCAATTTGCTCGGCATCACTAATCAGCGCCAATCCTTTCGGCCCTACGCACATTCCCAGCACGATGTAGGCAAGAATAATGGGCTGCTTCAAATACAGGAACAAGGTAGCGAACAGGGCCGCACCGGCAAAAATCAGTACAAATTGAAAAATAATATGTTCGAGCATTGCCTGCGGTAATGCCTCTATAAATTATGCTCTGACGTCCACTTAGCATTATCCAAGCATTGCCAGATCATTGAATTGCACCCGAATAAAAAGCTCCAACAATTCCAGCGAAACCCCCATCTTGACTTCCACGACTCTATCTAAACCGGACCGTCAAGTAAACAGAATTGAACTTCCGCAGCGGGCACACTCCGGCCAGTCGCGGGGATTTTCGCACCTCAATACTTTCTCCCTTTTGCTGTGTTAGTAACGATCTTTCAAGCCAATTTGGGCTTACTAAACAGATTTGTGGGGATTAATCTAAAAATGCGCATTGGAGTCAACCTAGCACGCTATTCAACACTCAGATCTGGTGTCATATGTGAATGTCTGGGAAGGATGGTTTGTGTGGTGATCTATTGC
>JAAELM010000533.1 GCA_024226635.1 Oceanicoccus sp.
AGGCCAGAGCCGCCACCAGTTGTTGTGCATTGCCGATGCCGCCGGAGGCAACAAAGGGAATTGATAATTCTTCGGCAGCTCGTGGTAACAGAATCATATTGGGAATATCATCTTCTCCTGGGTGACCACCACATTCGAAACCATCAACACTGACGGCGTCACAGCCAATTTTTTCTGCCTTTAGCGCATGTCGCACGGATGTGCATTTGTGAATCACCTTAATGCCCGCTTCTTTGAGATGGGGCATGTAAGCTTCAGGGCTGCGGCCTGCGGTTTCTACAATTTTGACACCGCCTTCAATGATGGCTTTTACATAGCCGGGGTAGTCCGGTGCGGTAAAAGCGGGTAAGAAGGTGAGGTTGACACCGAAAGGTTTGTTGGTCATTTCCTTGCAGCGGGCAATTTCATTGGCCAGGTCTTCAGGTGTTTTTTGCGTCAGGCCGGTGATAATGCCCAGGCCGCCCGCGTTGGAGACGGCAGCGGCCATCTCGGCAAAACCCACGTAGTGCATGCCGCCTTGAATAACGGGATGTTCGATATTAAATAGCTCTGTAATTTTGGTTTTCATAGTACCTCCTAAGGTAAATGGAGCCCCAGCAGTTTAGCCGCTTATGCGTGTTTGTTCTGGCATAGACTATGACATATGTTGGCGGGGCAGTATAGTTAAAAATCAGTTGGAGCAACCTGCTGTTCTGTTGTCAGGCCCGCCATAGTTAGAGCTTTACCCTAAAAATGATATGTTATATCATGACTGAAATAACCCGTAATACAGGCCTTGTATAGTTGGGGCTAGCCAATGATAAAACCTTATTCCCTAATTGCTGCTTTGCTACTTAGCTCAACGCTCATAGCCGCCCCTCAGTCGCATGCTAGCCACAGCCATAGCGACAAGCATCCAGCGCCAGCACAGCAAGCTCATCTGCATGGTATTGCGCAATTGACCCTGGCACTGGAAGGCAATGTCCTTGAAATAAGCCTTGAATCACCGGCAATCAATATTGTCGGCTTTGAACACAGGGCTACATCTGAAAAGCATATAAAAGCCGTCGAGAAAGCCACGGCAAGCCTGCAAGCTGCTAAGCTGTTTTTATTCTCCGGCAGCGCTTGTCGTTTAAAACAAGCCCGGGTCGATATGTCTTCAGTTATCGAACAGGGTGGCCAACATAGCCATGGCCATAAAGACCGCGACAGCCATAGCGAGATCAACGCAAACTATAGTTATGAATGCATAAAGGGAGAAGAACTCGAGACAGTCTCGGCCAATCTGATCTCCCTGTTTCCAGCTATCGAAACACTGGAGGTGATGTGGTTGACGGAGAGCCAACAGGGTGCGATAACATTAACCGCACAATCCAATCTTATCCGTATCAGGTGATTTATGACTAAAGTACAAACCATCATTAACCATGCGGAACAAAGCTGCAAAGCCAATGGCAGTAAATTAACGGCTAAGCGCAAGCAGGTACTGTCAGGTTTATTACAATCCGATCGCGCTATGTCTGCTTATGAACTGGTCGATTACTGTAAAGAGACCTACGGTGTATCCCCGCCACCCATGTCGGTTTACCGCATTCTCGACTTTTTACAGCAAGAGCGTTTAGTTCATAAACTGAACCTGGCCAATAAATATATTGCCTGTGCCCATATCACCTGTGGTCACGATCATGGCGTGCCACAATTTTTAATCTGCGGTGACTGCCAACGGGTTGAAGAGATCACCGTTGGCAAGCCAACTATCAACACTTTGAAACGCAAGGTAGAGGAGGCCGGTTTTCAGTTGGCCAGCCCGCAATTGGAAATCAATTGTCTTTGCAATCAATGTAGTGATAAAGCCGCCTAAGACCGCCATTAAACTGAGTTACCATGAAACAATTACAAACTATTGCTGATAAAACGGCTATCAGCCTATCCTTTATTTGCACACTCCACTGCCTGGCAGTGCCCTTTGCCGTGGCGTTATTACCTACCTTCGCAGCCATCAATCTGGAAGACGAAGCCTTTCACCTGTGGATGATTGCCGCTGTTATCCCAACCAGTCTGCTGGCCCTAAGCATGGGCTGTAAAAAACATCGAGACTATAGAGTACTGTTACTGGGCATAGCCGGTTTAAGCCTGTTAATCTTCGCTGCCTTTTTTGGTCACGACTTATTGGGTGAGCGCGGTGAAACAGCCTTTACGGTATTCGGTGCCATTATTATCGCCACCGGTCATCTGTTAAATCATCGACTATGCCAGCACAGCCACTGCGAGTGTCATGCTGAGCGATAACCGCAAGGGCTTGCGATGACTCCCCCCAAAGAAAAATTAATCGCCATCCCTACTAATATTATTACTGGTTTTTTAGGGGTGGGTAAAACCTCGGCTATTTTGCATTTACTGGCATCCAAACCCAGTGATGAACGCTGGGCAGTACTGGTGAATGAATTTGGTGAAATCGGTGTCGATGGCAGTTTGTTTCAAGGCCGGCATAGTGAAGAGCAGCAGGTCTATATTCGCGAAGTCCCCGGCGGCTGTATGTGTTGCGCAGCGGGCCTGCCAATGCAAATTGCCCTTAATCAATTACTGAGCCGCGCCAGACCCCACCGTTTATTAATTGAACCTACCGGCTTGGGTCATCCGAGGGAAGTGATGGGAGTATTAACCGCCGACTATTATCGAGAGGTGCTTGCCATTGAAAAAACCATAACGCTAGTTGATGCCAGAAAACTGGATGATACACGCTATACAGAGCATCAAACCTTTAACCAGCAAATTGCTATTGCGGATACTGTTGTTGGCAATAAACAGGACCTTTATCAAGCAGGACACAAGGCGCAGCTTGAAGGCTATGCTAAAGCCAAGGCCTCACCCGAGGTAGACATTGTTTTTGCCGAACAGGGAAAAATATCGCTGGATTTATTAAAGGGCGCCACGGGTTTATCGGTTCACTCCCATCACCACCATCATCAAGAAAACACCACTGGCAACAACCTGAACGACGAGCCCATACCTGCCTGCGGTTATATCAGGGCGGTCAATCAAGGGGAGGGTTTTCACAGTATTGGCTGGCGCTTTGAGTCAACAAAAGTCTTTGACCACAATAAATTATTTGCTTTTTTAAATGGTATTGTCGCGGAAAGAATGAAAGCGGTATTTATTACTGAGAATGGTATTTATGGCTATAACCTGACCAGTGATGCACTCACCGAAATTGAACTGGACGACTGTATGGAAAGCCGTATTGAAATTATTGCCAGCGAGCTTTGCGGGCAGTGGGAAGAGCAGTTATTAGCCTGTATTAAACAGGCCGACTAACACACTACGGCTCGGCATACTCTTCCACCAGATGCACTTCCATCGCATAGGCCGCTGTTGCCATATCATTTTCTATTAGAGTGGTTTTTAACACACCGGATAGCCAAAACGGATTATACAAAGCCTCAAGCTTAAAGCCCTTGGGATATTTCACATGGATAATCTGGTTGGGTGGCGGTGGCGGCACATGGATACAGGCGCCAAAAAACGGCACAATAAAAAACTCGGTGATCACTTGGTCATCACTAAATTCCAACGGCACAATAAACCCCGGAATGCGGATACCCCGACCATTCATTTCCGGCCTGATATTGGTGGATACCAGGGCCTGCTGGTAGCGGTCATCCTTGGCGGCGGCAATAGAGCTACTAATCTGGCTGCTAATTTGATCTTCGGCTGAACCGTCTTCGATATTCGCCAGATATTCCGGTGGGTTTAACAGGGCATCCAGATCTGCCTGGGGCATTAGATCGGGCCATTGTATGGTTTTAAACTCAGTGGGTGTTGCTGGTTTTTTGGCAGGGGAGTTGGAAGCTTGTAGGGTGGTCGCGGCCAGCACGGATAATACGAAAAGCAAAACTACCGTTTTATAGAAGGATAACGCTTTCAAACTTTACACCAGTTAATTAACTTCGCATCACGGGATGATACTGGGTATCATTCCATGTTGACAAGCCATTACTGACTAAACCGTTTATGACCATTCAATTAAAGGATGTCTGTTACAGCTACCCCGACACGCCGGGGAAGAGGGTGTTGAATATCAATAGCTGGGCCGTTGCTGCTGGCGAGCAGGTTTTTGTCCACGGGCCTTCCGGCGGCGGGAAATCGACACTGCTTAATCTACTAAGCGGTATGTTACAGGCCGATACCGGCGAGGTCTCTGTGCTGGGCCAGCGTCTGGATAAAATAAGCAGCCGGCAACGGGATCGTTTTCGAGCCGACCATATTGGCTATATCTTCCAGCAATTTAATCTTATCCCCTATCTCGATGCGATGGATAATATTGCACTGGCCCACCAGTTTGCCAAAGAAAACCTATCGTCCTCATTAAAGGATGATATCAAGTCCTTATTATCCAGCTTTCATATTGCCCCATCCGATTGGCAAAAACCGGTGGCAAACCTTAGCATCGGCCAACAACAGCGTATCGCCATCGCAAGGGCGATGATCAATAAACCGGAACTGCTGATTGCCGACGAACCTACCTCTTCCCTTGACCAGGACAACCGCGATCATTTTATGTCCGAACTTATGGCCATGGTCGCGGAGCACAACACCACCTTGCTTTTCGTTAGCCATGATATGTCGCTGGCGAAATACTTTAATCGGATTGATGCCCTGGCAGAGATTAATACGGCAGGAGCTGGTCACTGATGTTTTTTCGCTTAGCCGCCAAAAGCTTACTCAATCGAAAGGGCTCGGTGGTGCTGACCATTCTGGCAATGAGTGTCAGTATTTTTGTACTGCTGGGTGTTGAGCATATTCGCACTCAAACTAAAGAGAGTTTTAACAGCACTGTTTCAGGTGTCGACCTGATTGTAGGTGCCAGGACCGGTAGCTTAAACCTATTGCTTTATTCGGTTTTTCGTATTGGCTCACCGACCAATAATATTGATTGGGAGACTTATCAAGCTATCGCCGATAACTCCAGGGTGGCATGGGCAATTCCTGTCTCACTGGGCGATTCCCACAAGGGTTATCGCGTGATGGGCACTTCCACGGATTATTTTAAACACTTTAGCTATGGCAATAAGCGCCAACTGGATTTTACCGAAGGCAAACCTTTTAGTGATTTGTTTGATGTTGTACTCGGCTCAGAAGTCGCCAGAAAGTTAGGCTATTCACTGGGCGATAAAATTGTACTGGCCCACGGCCTTGGTAAAACCAGCTTTAGCCTTCACGATGACCGGCCCTTTAAAATCACCGGTATTTTAGCCACTACCGGCACACCGGTAGACCAGACGGTTCATATTAGTTTACAAGGTATAGAAGCTATTCATATTGATTGGCAGCAGGGCGTAAAAATGCCCGGCAGCACTATCACTACCGACCAACTGGAATCGCTGGCCCTTCAGCCCAAAACCATTACCGCCTTTATGCTGGGCCTAAACTCCAGAATGGCGACATTTCGGGTGCAGCGTAATATTAATAATTATCGCAAAGAGCCGCTATCGGCCATTCTTCCGGGGGTGGCTTTATCAGAGCTGTGGCAAATGATGGGCCTGATGGAAAATACCCTGCGTCTTATTTCCGGTCTTATTCTAATGGCTGCCTTGCTGGGTTTAAGCGCGATGATGTTAGCCTCGATCAGGGAGCGAGAGCATGAAATACATTTGCTGCGAGTTATTGGCGCATCACCTGTGTTTCTATTTTTAATCATTGAAATGGAAGCGTTGCTGATTAGCTTGTTGAGTATTTTATTGGCCGTTTCAGGCTTGTATTTAAGTTTGGGGCTAAGTAGCGACTTTCTGGCTGCAAACTTTAGCTTGCATATGGGGCGCTCACTATTGTCAGGGAATAAGCTGTTTTTTGTCCTGTTGATAATCGGCGCGACTATTATTGCCGCTGCTCTTCCTTCCTTCTTTGCCTATAAAAATGCGAGGTTAAGCCGTTAGCAACTTTTAAGGTTTTCTGACGGTTTATGCAAAGACAGTCTCTTGACTTATTAAAGCCAAGAGACCGTTTACGGGTTAAAAACTACCGCGAATACCAATCCGGAAATTGCGTCCGGGTCTTGGAGCCAGATCCTTTATAAAAGAGCTATGAACACGGGCTTCTTCGTCCGTTAAATTCTCAGCCTTTACAAATAGTGTTAGCTCAGTGCTGTTAAGCGCAATACGATAATTTATATTGGCATCGACCCAATCATAACCATCGGTTTCCGTTTCCAGTTCCGCCACATCGTCCTGATCGCTATAGCGTGTCCAGCTCAGGCCGGCGGATAGATTGTTGTAAACATAATCTACACTGGCACCAAAGCGCATCGGAGGAATACGTGGCAAGTCACCGCCATCATCCAGCTCGGCGCGAACATAATCAGCAAACAGGCTGGTTTTGAAATTGGAGTTTACTTGCCAGATACCCTGGGCTTCGAAACCGTAAAGAGAGACATCCTCACTTCGGAACACAAATACAGGTAGCTCGTCGGCGTGAGGATCGGGATCTGCTCCAGGTTCTTCGCCATGATCATGTCCCACTTCGGCAAATAGTTCAGTATCAAACTCGGCATAGTAATTATCTACCTCGTTATAGAACGCATTAAGAATAATACCCACATCTCCTTCAAACTTACGGAAAGTAATATCGATATTGGTGGACTTTTCCATCTCAGGCTTGCTGCTGCCTGGCTCAAAATGCAGCTCATCATCTTCTTCATGAGCTTCGTATAAAGCACCAATTTCGAAGGTGCCGGTCGCAATATGCGGGCCAAAGGACAGCAGTTCGGCAGCGGAAGGTGCTCGCTCAGAATAGCTTATGGAAACACCCACATTGTAACCAGGCTTGAAATCCCAGACCGCACCGGCTGAAAGACTAAAGGGATTGTAGTCTTCATCAAATGAAAACACTTCATCCTCATGGTCTTCATGACCTGCCTCTCCAATGTGCTCCTCTTCCTCCTCATCGTGATGGTGGAACTCGACCTCGGCAATAGCGATATCATTGCTATTAATATTCACCTGCTCGAAACGTGCACCCAGTTGTAGCAGTACATTGCCAAAGCTACGCTCTTCAACCAGCGCAATGGCAAAAGTTTCTGTCTCGGAAGGTGGCGCAAAGGCCTCATCCCCTACCGCAGAAAAATCACTGTTTTTGTAATCAAAGACAATGGCACCGCTCCAGCCAGATAGCGCTTGATGCAGCAGTTCAAACTTTACTTCTTCGGTTTCATTGCTAAAGGTGGTGCCAACAGAGCCATTTTCAAATTCGGTATGCTCGTAGTCGGTATAGCCCAGACGCGTGTTTAAGCCATTAAAAAAGGCTCCGTCAAAGCTCAGTTCACTGATTAGCTGATAGCGATCCTGTTTTAGTCCAAGAGTTACCGATTCCTCTTCGCCCTCATGATCATCGCCCTCATGATCATCGCCTTCATGCTCTTCTTCACCGTGGCCATGGCCTGGAATACCATGCTCCCGGTCAAGTTTGCCGTAAGACAGACCGACATAACCATTATCCAGAATATAGCTGGCACCTACAGTAAATCCCTCTGATTCCTCGGCGGTACTATCAACACTACGCTCGCCATGATCTTCATCAATTTCGGGGGAGGTTGGCACCTCATAATCATTCGACTCACGCCAGAAAGCATCAAAATGCAATGCCACATTGCCAGCGCCGGTATTCAGATTAAAGGAAGCCAGTTCCTGGTCGTTGACCGAATCATGGCTTAGCAGCCACTCGCCCCGGGTTTCTGTATCGACCGGTACACGCTTATCGACAACATTAACGACCCCGCCGATGGCACCGCTGCCATAAAATAAGGTGGCGGGGCCCCTTAATATTTCTACTTGCTCTGCAGTAGACGCCTCGGAGGCAACCGTATGGTCGGGGCCAACGCGGGAGGCATCGCTGACATCCAGGCTATTTTGTGTGATCAATATGCGCGGGCCGCTTAAACCGCGGATAATCGGCGTACTGGCCACATTGCCGTGGAAACTGGTATGTACGCCCACTTCACCGCCCAGGGTATCACCCAGGGTGGCCGCCTGTTTATTGCGCAGCTCATCACCGGCTAGCACGGTAACGGGAATAGCCGACTCAAGATTAGAGGCATGTAGTGGGATGCCGACAACATCCATCTGTTCGATAACGCTTTGGGCTAACTCAATTTGCAGCGGCTTATCGGTCTCGCCGGCACCCAGCTGAAGACTTTTGTGAACATAACCCGGCGCAATAATATGCAGCTGTGCCGCGCCTTCAGTATCCAGTTTAAAATTACCCTGCTCGTCTGTAGTGGTGGTCAGGGACTGGCCAACCACTTCAATGGATGCGCCACGAATGGCCTTGCCACTGGTATCCGAGATTTGGCCCTCCAGGGCATAGGCTGACGCCGGCAGCAGTGCCATCACTGCTGTTAGTGATATGAATTTCATAGATGCTCCAAATGATCTTAAAAATGCTGGTGACTAAAGAGAACACTCAATTTTTCTACCCGGAAATATCTATATTCGGGCTGTAGACCGCTAGATAAGCCACGACTGGGGAGGTTTATTGTTTGTCTGAGTATTTTTCCGCGTACGGGTGATATGTTATATCATATCTATTCTTGAGGTAAAGCTTACCGGGTATATAAATGAGATACCCCGGCCAAGTTTGCAAAAGCCAGTCAACGCCAAATGGCAGGCTTTATCAATGCCGGAGTAGGCGGATTTCCCGCCTGCATCCAAATATTAACGGATGGCGTATACTACTTATAAGGCTGGTTATTCAGGCTGGTTGTACCTGAATAGAAACCACTCAATGGAACGCCATTCCCGCGCAGGCGGGAATGACGTTCATTTTCGGGAATGACAATGGATAAGTTAGATATCAGAGTTGCTTTATCTGTGTTTGATAAAGTGATGACAAATGGCGAGCGTAAAGAGGATGCTTTTTTTCTTGACGGCCTCTACGCTACTCCCTCCTTTGATGGTTATACCGTCACCCTTAGTGATGAGAAAGTCACCTTGTCGATTCTGTTTCATAATAAATTTAATATGGAATACGATTCAAGAAAATCACTGAATGAATTTATGCTTAAGCTTGATCGAATTGAGCAGGCTTATTGATATGGAGGCGTTATGAGTGACCATAAAGATGCACCTATTGTTATATATGGTGGTAATGGCTTTGTTGGCACGGCTATTTGTCAGTTACTAGCGGAGCAGGGTATTGCTTGTATCAGCGTTTCACGTCGCGGTACAGCTCCTGCTTATCTCAACAGCGCTCAACATCCCTGGTTGGACAAGGTGCGCTGGTTGCAGGGTGATGCCTTGTCGCCGGATATAGAGCTATTGCAAGGCGCGCGGGCGATTATTAGCCTGGTAGGTTCTCCTCCCGTGCCCACCTTTACCCAGGCAGCGTTTGACTACCAGTTGATGATGAATGGCACCAGCCAGGTCAGGGTTATCCATGCGGCCCAAGAGGCAGGGGTTAATCGATTGGTGCTAATGGGGGCGGATATTCCCTCGTTATTGCAGACAGAGTCTTTCGCTTATTACGTTGGCAAACAACAAACCCTGGACGCCGCACAAACCTTTGCAGCTTCATCAGCTAAACGTCAGGCGGCGGTGTTACAGCCGGCGGGTATTTATGGCACCCGACATACCGCCAATGGCATGGCGCTGCCTTTATCATGGTTTATGTCACCACTGTCTGGCTTACAGCGGCGTTTGCCACAGTCGGTGCAGAATAAGTTGCCAGCGGCTTTTATTGATGTAAAAAAAGTGGCGGCAGCGGCGATTGAGTGGGCAACCACCGAGCAGGGTTTTGAGGGAACTGAACAGGGGTTTATCCGGGTGACCAGCGAGCAATTACAAATTGCTTATCTTGCAGAGAAAGAGTGTTCACGATGAGCAGTATTAGTTTAATTGGGATGCCCGGTGCGGGAAAAAGCACCCTTGGTGTTCAGTTGGCCAAAGCCACCGCCAGAGATTTTGTCGATACCGACTTACTAATCCAGTTGCGCGAACACAAGCCCTTGCAGCAAATCATTGATGAAACAGATTACCTGAACCTGCGACGTATTGAAGAAGAGACGCTGTTAGCGGTCAATGATAACAATCATATTATTGCCACCGGTGGCAGTGCGGTCTATAGCGAAGCGGGTATGGCGGCATTAAAAAAACTGGGGCCTGTAGTCTTTTTAGATGTGGCTTTAGATGAGCTAAAACAGCGCATTAATAACTATGAGCAGCGAGGGATAGCCCGTCATCCCGAGCAAAACTTTGCGGATTTATTTGCTGAGCGCAATGCTTTATACCGGCGGCATGCCGACCATGTGATTGATTGTGCAGGGAAAACACAGGATGAGTTAGTGGCCATGATTGTTGAGGCTACTACTGCTGCATAAAGGCTACACGCTCGGCGGGGGAGAACTCTGTTGCGTCGTCGCCAATGGCTTCTATTTGGCTTAATGGGTGAAGCAAGCCTTGATCACTGGCTAACTGGATCGCTAAGCCGGGCCGCGCATTAAGCTCAAGAATAACGGGGCCAATGGCTCTATCCAGTACAATGTCGCAACCCAAATAACCTAAATTAGTCATTTCATAGCAGCTTGCTGCCAGCTCTAAAATAGCCTGCCACTGCGGGATTTGTAA
>JAAELM010000534.1 GCA_024226635.1 Oceanicoccus sp.
CAGGAGAATAGCCATAAATTATACGGAGCACATCTTGAAATCCCTGTCCGCTGGCTTCGACGGCAAGACCAACTAAACTATTATTTTCATCAAATCCTGCATAAACAAGTTGTTCATTCTGGCGTTCTTTGGAAAAAAGTTCAAAACTGTTGCTGTCGGTCAACTTAAAAGTTACTCGCTTCGTCGCGCCAGGTAATACTTTAAATACTGCCTTTTCCAGTGCTTCGATTTTATTTTGTTTGATAACTGAATATGTGGCTTCATAAGTTATAACAATCAGTAAAGCGCATAGAACACCAACACCAACCATGGCACGGAACATTTTTAAATCGCTGGCTGGCTTTGCGACTTGTGTCGGATCAAATTGGTTCATGAGCGCCCCCACTTCTTTGCCGTTCCATAAACCCGGGGCCGTAACAGGTTATCAATATGTGGTGAAAGGGCGTTACCAAGAAGAATGGCGTACATAACACCTTCCGGCAATCCACCCCAGGTGCGGATAATTACAATCAGGGCTCCGATTATTATTCCATAAACCGAAGCGCCTAATGCTGTGATCGGTGAAGCAACCATGTCAGTGGCCATAAATACAGCGCCAAGCATTAAACCACCGGAAAAAAGCATAAATAAAGGCGAGGCATAAAGTTGGTCGTTATAAAGATGAAGCAAGCCGCTAATAACGAAAACACTTCCAAGCATTGAAGCGGGTATATGCCAGTCCATCATCTTTCGCGAAATGAGATAAATTCCACCGATTGCGATTAGCAGCGAACTGGTTTCGCCGATTGAACCACTTGTTAAACCCATTACTAAATCCAACGAATCCGCAGCAATTTTATCAAATTTGAAGGCAGATAATGGTGTTGCCCCGGTAACAATATCATAAACTGGCTGGGCA
>JAAELM010000535.1 GCA_024226635.1 Oceanicoccus sp.
ACTGCTGGAATTTTTTAACGAACCCCATGTAACACTGCCAGCTGTTGAACCAGAAAGTATTGCACTGTTGTTAACAAGTCCAAGGCCTGAACTATGGCTAATCGTTGCTGTTGATTTGGCATAGGCATCAAAGTTCAATGTATAAACCGAGCCAATTCCCAGCGGCCCGGCTGACGAATTACCAATGGTAACAAACTGATTGAGTCCGCTATTTACATCACCAGCAAGACTTATTCCACTGAGTTGTGATGCGGTATTCACTAATGCGGTTGGCGTACCGCTACCAACGTTAAGACCTCCAACCCAGCCGCCCTGTCCAACAAGATTGCTTCCAGAACCGTACGAATCAAAATCTTCTTGAAAGATTATCCCTGCATTTACTGTTGCCATCGGCAGGACCAGCAGCACAAAAGCGAATACAACTTTTTTCATTATTTCCATTTTTCTTTACCCCTTTCATCAATATATAATATGGAATGGATAAGGTGCGGGTGCTGCCATATTGTTATCTGGCGGCACCCGTCATACTCTTAAGATTATCACTTATTTCACAACGGCATGGTTATTACCATTTCCGTATTAATGCTTCTTCTTATGA
>JAAELM010000536.1 GCA_024226635.1 Oceanicoccus sp.
TCCCCAACTTGGAGCCCAAAGCATTACACTAAACGCTATACCAAGGATTTGAAGCCATTCAGGCAAGGCGGTGTTCAGGAGATGGTGAGGCCCCGCCCAGATATACATAAAAATAAGAGACCAGAAATGTACGACCGACAGTCTATAACTATAGATGGGTCTGTTAGCAGCTTTTGGTAAATAATAGTACATCAAGCCCAGGAAGGGTGTGGTTAAGAAAAAAGCAACCGCATTGTGTCCATACCACCATTGAACGAGGGCATCCTGTATACCTGCGAAAGCAGTGTAACTTTTAAACATACCGACTGGGATGCTTATCGCGTTTACGATATATAGGAGCGCTACGGTCACAATAGTGGCTATGTAAAACCAGATAGCAACGTACAAATGTTTTTCATTACGTTTTAATAATGTTCCAAAAAAGTTGATGGCAAAAACAACCCAGATCAGAACGACCGCCAGATCGATAGGCCACTCCAGTTCCGCGTACTCCTTACCCTGTGACAAACCAAGGGGTAGAGTAATCACGGCTAAAACAATAACAAATTGCCATCCCCAGAAATGGAGTTTACTCAAACCATCTGAAAGCAATCTCGTTTTCAGCAGCCTTTGAGAAGAGTGATAAATCCCCGCGAAAATAGCATTGCCCGCAAACGCAAAGAGTGCCGCATTTGTATGCAATGCTCTTATTCTGCCAAACGTCAACCAGCTTGTATTAAAGTTAAGTTGCCATATCGCCATTTGCAAAGCGATAATTATTCCTACCAGAAAGGCAATTGTTGCCCAAAAAATAGTTGCCAGTGTAAACATCCTGACA
>JAAELM010000537.1 GCA_024226635.1 Oceanicoccus sp.
AGCTTGATACGTTTAAAAAAGACGCATGGGGCTATTATTAATCAGTGTTATTTTATATGACAAGGAGGATAGTTTTATGTTACGTAAAATTATTATAATTGCAATCTGTGTATGTGTATTTCCAATTGGTTTGATCTCTCTTTTTTGGTGGAAATAAATAATATGGTTGGCATAAGCAGTGTAGCTTATGCCAACCATAAGTTAGTGTAATTGTCAGGTTTTTTCCTGGTTACCTAACCAGCGGTAGACAAAACCAGCCAGAATCGCACCTACAATTGGGGCGACCCAAAACATCCATAATTGTGAAACGGCCCATCCTTCAGCGAAGAGTGCCACACCAGTACTTCGCGCTGGATTTACTGAAGTATTCGTAACAGGAATACTGATAAGGTGAATCAGTGTTAACCCAAGACCAATAGCAATCGGTGCAAAACCTTGCGGAACTCTCTTGTCAGTCGCACCTAATATAATTAAGAGAAACATAAAAGTCATAACTACTTCTGTTACCAATGCGGCTATTAAGCTGTAACCACCTGGAGAGTGTTCACCATAGCCATTTGAAGCGAACCCGCCAACCTCGAAGCCTGCTTGCCCTGTTGCAATAATATATAGAACAGCAGCTCCGGCAATACCTCCAACAACCTGAGCAATAATGTATGGAGCCAGCTCTGAAGTAGAAAACCGACCACCAGACCAAAGGCCAAGAGAAACTGCGGGGTTGAGGTGACAACCTGATATATGACCGATAGCAAATGCCATCGTTAATACGGTTAAACCAAAGGCTAAAGAAACTCCCAGCAGTCCGATACCAACATTTGGAAAGGAAGCCGCAAGAACTGCGCTACCACAACCACCGAGAACAAGCCAAAATGTACCAAT
>JAAELM010000538.1 GCA_024226635.1 Oceanicoccus sp.
GACCTCGTAGTTTCTCAAGGTACTACGCGTCATAAGGCCGGCAAGCGAGGCACAGCCCAGGCTCCACAGCCAGGATCCCAGGGGCCACTGAAACACCAATGTCAACACGCCTAGGCCGGCAGCCCAAAGGAACGTCAGTGGTCCACCGTAGCCACGGGTAAATACCCTGACCATTGTCTTTCTGGACAGTTCATTCCTCAGCTGCTTGTAATTCAATGCTTTCTCGTGCATCACCATTAAAATAAGTCAAACGCCTCACTCTAACATGGATCACCATCTGAATAGCACCGATTCGATGGTTACAAGTTCTGATACCATGGTGCTGGCGCACATTTCTCACCCCGGGGTGAGGTGTCTGTCACGGTCAGTAGCCGTCAATGACAGACCGAACGGATAAGGACTAGGTGTGACGACCATCGAAGGTGATTACCAGCAGACCGCCGAGGCGACACTGGCTATCGAACTGGGCGGACTTTTACGTGGCACGGAGTACGATGTGCTCGACGTGTCCGGTACCCTGAACCTGGCGGGTACGCTGCAAGTGACCTAGTGGGGGGACTTCAGCGCCACCATCGGGAACAGCTTCGACATCCTCGACTGGGCGATTCTCAGCGGTACGTTTGACAGCCTGGACCTCCCCCCGCTTGCTTCCGGCCTAGCGTGGGACGTCAGCGAACTCTACCTGTCCGGCAACCTGGAAGTCGGGGCTGTGCCCCTGCTGCCGGGGATGTGGCTGTTTATCTCCGCGCTGATGGGGCTGCTGACGCTGGGTAAGCGTGGGCAGGTTGCCTGAAGAGTTTTTCAGTTTACTTCAATCGACGGCGGTCCTTAGGGGCCGCCGTTTTCATTTGCTCAATGTCCGCAATGGGCACCTTCCCGCCTATTGCGGTGCATAAGACCAGTGTCTGCTTTGGGGGACGCGACTCAATGGACAAGCTCGCTGATCCCACAGCACAATCTGGGAACCATTACTCTTTCCGGTAGCGGACATTGGTGTTTGGTCGGCTATCGGCACGGACCTTTGCGGGGAGGTGACGATCAAGATATTCTGGACACGTATATCAATAACGCTCTTCATTGATGAAAAGCGTGTAACTGCCTAAGAAATTAAAGGATAAAACCGGCAATTATGGGCTTCTGGAATATTGGACAAACAGATCCGTGGGTCCGTTAATAAACTGCTGGCCAGTAGCTATCCACTGAAAGATAACTGCTATGACAACAAATACAAAATATTAAAATGATACATTTTTTAGCAATTGGAACTGTATTGGGTTTGTCCGCTGGTTTTGCTCCTGGACCGCTTCTGATACTCGTAATTTCAGAAACTCTTCAACATGATATTAAATCCGGTGTCAAAGTTGCTATAGCTCCGATTATTACTGATTTGCCAATAATCATTATGACTTTGTTTGTTTTATCAAAACTATCCGATTTCCATTATATATTAGGAATAGTCTCTCTCGTAGGCGGATTCTTTATTTTATTCATTGGGTACGAAAGTACACGTACAAAAGGAGTTGATCTTAACCTTCGAGAGGCAGAACCGAAATCGCTGACTAAAGGAGTGTTAGCAAATGCTCTAAGTCCTCACCCCTACCTGTTTTGGTTTAGTGTTGGCGCACCTGCAATGACCAAAGCAATGAGCCTAAGCTTCAGTGCTCCTTTGGCTTTTATCATTAGTTTTTATTGTTTTCTAGTGGGGGCGAAAATTGCGTTGGCTTTAGTTATTGGCAAATCTAAATCTTTCTTGAAAGGCAATATATACATATACACCCTGCGCTTTCTTGGCTTGTTACTGTGTGTTTTAGCAATAGTTCTCTTTAATGACGGGTTGAAACTATTGAAAATAATATAAGGCCTAATTGTCCAGTACCGCAATCCATGACCCACTACTCTATCCTGATAGCGGACATTGGGGGTGGGCCGGCTATCGGCACAAGCGGACCATCCCAGATTTGA
>JAAELM010000539.1 GCA_024226635.1 Oceanicoccus sp.
GTCATACCCATTTCGAGCGGGAGCGGCTGGGTTCGGGTCGCTGTACGGTTTTCGAACCCGCATCTTGGGGTCCGCGTTACAAAAGTATACAACTTGAAAATTCCCTCTTGTCAATCCTGGAAAGGGAATTCTTATCAGCGATACAACCCCCGCCGCTAATACTGCTATTATCTACTCTCAAACTAGTTTAGCCCGGTATCATCGGCTGCATAAATTTCTTATGGATAAACAACAAGCCTCAATTCATTACAATATAGGCCGGGAATTAGTTGCCAAGGGTGAACTGCACTCAGCCCTTAAGCATTATGCCCAGGCAACAATACTAAACGCCAACCATGCGAAGGCATGGAATAATATGGGTAACTTGCAAAAGCGGCTCGGTAATTTTAAACAGGCCATAAGTTGCTATGAGGCGTCTATTAAGGCTGACAACAGTCCGCATGTCTGGGTAAACCTTGGGAACACCTTCCTGACCCTGGGCGACGGCGGTCGAAGTATCGACTGTTATCTACAAGCGCTCAAACAAGAACCGTCTCATATCCTTGCATCAATCAATCTGGGGGTCAGTCTGATTGAACAGGGTCTATTAGAACAGGCGTTCAAACACCTTACCAATGCACTAGGACAACATGCCGGCAACCCAGAGCTTCTTATGGTACTTGGAGACCTCTATATGGCAGCAGGACGTGCAGAAGATGCCGTAGGCGCCTTCGAGCGTGCGCTATCTGCA
>JAAELM010000540.1 GCA_024226635.1 Oceanicoccus sp.
ATGCACTTTTGTTCGTCTTGGCAAGGTATGGTTTCGATATCAATATAGAGATAATTATGCATGTTGTTGGTTCCTTAGTTTCCTAAAATACTGCCACGATCTGATGGCTCTCTGCATGTCCATAGCGTAGTATATGCGCCAGTTGTGCTTTGGGTATGTGGTGCGGTTAATATGGGCTGTGTGGCGTTCCTGGAGGGCTTTATTGCGCCAGTATTTGGCTTTTGTTATTTCCTGGGGCATTGGGTTTTTTCCTTTAGTTACAAACTTGTTCCAGGTTCCAGCAGAACCTATTGGCGGCAATAAATAACAGTGTCAGCACGATGATGGCGCAGATGTCTTTAAACAGGGTGGTTTTGGTCATCACTTCACCCCTATCGTTATCGGGTCTACAATGGAAAGATAGATAGACCAGCCCACAATGGCGAATACTATGGTCCAAAGAACCACCGTAAGTTTGACGCTACTTTTCATCGGTCTGTCCTTTGGCTTTGGAAATGGCGGATTCAATATCTTCCATTAACTCCCTTTCCGTATTCGGGATTGGTCTGTACTCCTCACTTAGGCTCGAATACTCTA
>JAAELM010000541.1 GCA_024226635.1 Oceanicoccus sp.
AAAAAGGCGCCTTCACCGGGGCCGACTTCTAACGCTATACCACTGTTGCTGGTACTGAAGCTTCTGCTAATAAGGTCAATCGTATTATGGCCATAAAGCTCATACGCGGCGATCTGCTCTTGCTGCTGGCTAAACATATCCGCGTTTTCAGTAAAGAATAGTTCTGAGCTGGCCGCCCGTTCCTTTTGCACCGCATCGACTTTGCTTTGCATTGGCTCAGAGATAGCCTGCTGGTCAATGGTGTGATGGAGGGCTTGTTGTAATTCATTAAGTTGGGGGTTGCTGCTGCGGTTAGCACGCCGGTAAAAAATGGTATTGCCTTCACGGCGGGTTTTTACCAAACCTGCATTGGCCAATATCTTAAGGTGGTGGCTCATGCCGGACTGTTTGGTATCGAAAATACTACACAGTTCCAACACACCGTAAGAGTCATGACTCAGCACCTTCAATACATCAAGGCGCAACTGGTCAGCACTGGCTTTACAGAACATCAGCAGGCTCTGCGGGTCGGCTGCAGCGGCTGGCAACGTGCTTATTGTGTTGTTGGCTTTGGTAGTCATGGCGAGGGATAATAGCAGTACTTCATATCTATATCAAAATATTTTGATATAGATTGCTGAAAAATGAGCCCCAAGCCAAGGAAAAACCCTCCTCAGCTAGCTAAAAGCCCATGATTAGTGGCTTTCCAGAGATTTTTTTCCCCTTAGCGATTGCCGTACGGTCGCCGGTAGGGGAAAATACCGCCTTTTTCCCAGCCCCTCTTTAGGAGTCTTAATAGATGCCCTCTCGTAGCGAATTAGCTAACGCCATCCGCGCCCTCAGTATGGACGCCGTACAACAGGCCAATAGTGGCCACCCCGGTGCCCCAATGGGTATGGCCGATATTGCTGAAGTTCTATGGAATGACTATCTGCAGCATAACCCCGCCAACCCCAACTGGGCTGACAGAGACCGTTTTGTATTATCTAACGGCCACGGTTCCATGCTGATTTATTCGCTGTTGCACCTTAGCGGTTATGAACTGCCGATGGAGGAGTTAAAGAACTTCCGCCAGATGCATTCTAAAACGCCGGGTCACCCGGAGTATGGTTATGCGCCCGGTATTGAAACCACCACCGGCCCATTAGGGCAGGGCATCACCAACGCCGTAGGTATGGCTGCCGCTGAAAAAATCCTGGCTGCGCAATTTAACCGCGATGGCCACGAAGTGGTTGATCACTATACCTATACCTTTTTAGGTGATGGCTGCTTAATGGAAGGTATCTCCCACGAGGCTTGCTCACTGGCGGGCACGCTTGGCCTTGGCAAGTTGATTTGTTTCTACGATGACAACGGTATTTCCATCGATGGTGAAGTTGAAGGCTGGTTTACTGATGATACCCCCAAGCGTTTTGAGGCTTATGGCTGGCATGTTATTCCCGCCATCGATGGCCATGACTCCGAAGCTATTAAAGAAGCTATAGAAGCCGCCCGTGCCGAAACCGGCAAGCCCACCATGATTTGCTGTAAAACCATTATTGGTAAAGGCTCCCCGAATAAGCAGGGTAAAGAAGATTGTCACGGCGCGCCTTTAGGTGCGGATGAAATTGATCTGGTGAGAGAAACTTTAGGCTGGTCACATCCTCCTTTCTTTGTGCCTAGCGATGTTTATGCTGGCTGGAGCGCTAAAGATAAGGGCGCGCAACTGGAACAACAGTGGAACGACCGCTTTGATGCCTATGCAGAAGCCCACCCTGAACTGGCGGTAGAATTTGCCCGCCGCCTAAGCGGTGACCTACCTGAAAACTTTGCCGAGCAAGCCGATGCTTATATCCGCGGGCTACAAAATGACGGTGTATCCGTCGCATCGCGTAAGGCCTCACAAAACACCTTAAACGCCTACGGCCCATTGCTGCCAGAAATGCTGGGCGGCTCTGCGGATTTGGCCGGTTCCAATCTGACTCTCTGGAGTGGCTCAAAAGGTGTGACTGCGGATGATGCTTCAGGCAACTACTTATTCTACGGCGTGCGTGAATTTGGTATGTCGGCGATGATGAACGGTATTGCACTACACGGCGGTTTTATTCCTTACGGTGCAACCTTCCTAATGTTTATGGAATACGCTCGCAACGCCGTACGTATGGCGGCATTAATGCAGCAGCGCAGCATTTTTGTTTATACCCATGACTCTATCGGTTTAGGCGAAGATGGCCCAACTCACCAGCCGGTTGAGCAGCTGACTTCATTGCGCTCTACACCGAACCTGGATACCTGGCGTCCCTGTGATGCGGTTGAATCAGCCGTATGTTGGAAAGAAGCTCTTGAACGTGCCGATGGCCCCGCCGCATTAATCTTCTCCCGCCAGGGTTTGGCACACCAGGCCCGCGATGATAAGCAGTTAAGCAATATTTCTCGCGGTGCTTATATCCTTAGCGATTGTGACACGGATCCCGATGCCATCATTATTGCCACCGGTTCAGAAGTGCAGTTAGCGCTAGACGCTAAAGCTGTATTGGAACAGCAGGGGCGCAAAATTCGCGTTGTCTCTATGCCGTCTACCTCTGTGTTTGATCGTCAGGATGTGGTTTATAGAGAGTCTGTTTTGCCGAGTAATGTTTTACCGCGGGTTGCGGTTGAAGCTGGTCATAAAGATTTCTGGTACAAATATGTGGGCCTTGATGGTCGTATTGTGGGGATGGAAACCTTTGGTGAGTCAGCCCCCATCAAAGACTTGATGGAACACTTTGGCTTTACCGTTGATGCCGTGGTTGAAGCGGTAGAAGATGCGCTGGGTTAATTGATGACTGAGGCGGGTGCTGCTATTCGTATAGCAATCAATGGTTATGGTCGTATCGGGCGCTGTGTGCTGCGCGCCCTTTATGAGTCTGGCCATCATCCGGCTATGCAGGTTGTAGCGATTAACGAGCCTGCGGATTTGGCAACCATTGCCCATTTAACCAAGTACGATAGTACTCACGGGCGTTTTCCAGCCTCGGTTGAAACTGATGGCAGCAACTTATTGGTTAATGGTGATGTGATTGCGGTAAGCCACCATGATGATTTGGCTGCTATCGACTGGTCAGCGGCAAAGCCGGACCTGGTGCTGGAATGTACTGGCCACTTTGCATTGGAACAGGAACTAAAAACTCATCTGGCAGCCGGCGCTAACAAAGTCCTGCTGTCACAACCGGGCATGGCACCCATCAAACCCATAGTGATGGGCCTTAACCAACAGTCGATCACACCGCAGGAGCAGATACTGTCTGCCGCCTCCTGTACCAGCAACTGTATTACACCGGTTATTGATGTACTTAACCGTGCATTGACCATTGAGTCAGGCGTGATCACCACCATTCACTCGGCCATGAACGACCAGCCAGTGATTGATGCTTACCATCACACCGACTTACGCAAAACCCGAGCGGCTGGTCAGTCAATTATTCCAGTCGACACCGGCTTGGCCGCAGGTATAGGCCGTATTCTTCCCGAGATGGAAGGCAAGTTTGAAGCGCGAGCCCTAAGAGTGCCCACCATCAATGTCTCTGCCATGGAGCTGTCTATCGTGGTTGCCGATGCTGCCAGCGTTGAAACTGTGAATAATGCGTTGCGCCAGGCCGCCCAGAGTGACTTAATAGGCATCCTTGGCTATAGCGATGAGCCGCTGGCGTCCTGTGATTACAATCACGATGCTCGCTCATGCATAGTTGATGCGGGTCAAACCCGCGTTAGCGGAAATATGATTAATGTATTGGTATGGTTTGATAATGAATGGGCCTATGCCAACCGTATGCTGGATATTGCCGCCCAGTGGTTACAGCAATAGTGGTTACAACAATAATAAATAACCATTGAATAGATTCAGGAGAGAGTGAAATCGATGTCCAGCAGTGTAATTAAAATGAGTGACCTGGATCTTGCCGGCAAGCGAGTATTGATCCGTGAAGATTTGAATGTACCCATTAAAAATGGCGCAGTTAGCAGCGATGCCAGAATCCGCGCCGCCTTACCCACTATCCAGCAGGCATTAAATGCCGGCGCCAAAGTGATTGTGATGTCACACCTGGGACGTCCCACCGAAGGTGAGTTCGAGCAGCAGTTTTCCATGCAGCCCGTTGCCGACCATTTAGGCAAACTGTTAGGTCGCAATGTACCCGTTATTAAAGATTGGCAAAACGGTCTTGAACTGGCCGATGGTGAGCTCGCCCTATTAGAAAATGTACGCTTTAATCCCGGCGAGAAAAAAGATAACCAGGAACTCTCCAAAGCCTACGCCAGCCTTTGCGATATTTTTGTAATGGATGCCTTCGGTACCGCGCACCGCGCACAGGCATCAACGCATGGTGTTGCCCGGTTTGCACCCGTTGCCTGTGCTGGCCCTCTACTAGCTGGCGAGTTAGATGCACTAGCAAAAGCCTTAGCCAATCCTGCACGCCCAATGGTAGCGATTGTTGGTGGCTCAAAAGTATCTACCAAGCTAACCGTTTTAGAAACACTGTCTGATGTTGTTGATCAGTTAGTCGTCGGCGGAGGTATTGCCAATACTTTCCTGGCGGCAAGTGGAAAGCCAGTAGGCAAATCATTATGCGAACACGACTTAATCGATGATGCCAAAAAACTGATGGCCAAAACCCATATCCCGGTACCCACCGATGTAGTTACCGGGAAAGAATTTTCTGAAACCGCCGCCGCCGAATTAAAATCAACGGACGATGTTGCCGATGACGATATGATTTTTGATATCGGTCCTGATACCGCAACACAAATTGCCGATATTTTGAAAAACGCTAAAACCATTTTATGGAATGGCCCGGTAGGGGTGTTTGAATTTGACCAGTTTGCCGATGGCACCAAAGCCCTTAGCGAAGCTATTGCCAGTAGCGAAGGATTTTCCCTCGCTGGCGGTGGTGATACCTTGGCGGCCATCGACAAATATAATATTGCCGGGAAAGTGTCTTACATCTCCACCGGTGGTGGTGCTTTTCTTGAATATGTAGAGGGTAAAGTATTACCCGCTGTAGCGATCTTAGAAACTCGCGCCGCAGAATAAATAAACATTAAACACAATAATAAAAATATCAAACAATAGAGACACTATTAAAGGAACAAGACAATGGCACTAGTATCTATGCGTCAACTACTGGACCACGCCGCCGAATATAATTACGGTGTACCAGCATTTAATGTAAATAACCTTGAGCAAACCCGCGCCATTATGGAAGCGGCCCGCGAAACAAACAGCCCGGTAATTATGCAAGCCTCTGCCGGCGCTCGTAAGTATGCCGGCGCACCGTTTTTGCGCCATATGATTTTAGCGGCAATTGAAGAGTTTCCTGAAATCCCGGTGGTAATGCACCAGGATCATGGTACCAGCCCTTCCGTTTGTCAGCGTTCTATTCAGTTAGGTTTTTCATCGGTAATGATGGATGGCTCACTGGAAGCTGATGGTAAAACGCCATCGAGCTATGAATACAATATTGATGTGACTCGTCGCACCGTTGATATGGCCCACGCTTGTGGCGTTTCTGTTGAGGGTGAATTGGGTTGTCTGGGTTCATTAGAAACCGGCCAAGCTGGTGAAGAAGATGGTGTTGGCGCAGAAGGCACTTTATCTCATGACCAAATGCTAACCGACCCTGAAGAAGCCGCAGACTTTGTACAAAAAACGCAGGTAGATGCCTTAGCGATTGCCTGTGGTACTAGTCACGGTGCTTACAAATTTACTCGCCCGCCAACAGGCGATATCTTAGCGATTGACCGCATCAAAGATATTCACTCACGCATCCCCGGCACTCATTTGGTGATGCACGGTTCATCTTCAGTACCGCAAGAGTGGTTGGCCATCATCAATGAATTCGGCGGTGAAATTCCTGAAACTTACGGTGTCCCCGTTGAACAAATTGCCGAAGGCATCAAGCACGGCGTACGTAAAATCAATATCGATACCGATTTACGTTTAGCCTCAACCGGTGCTATCCGTCGCTTTATGGCGCAGAACAAATCAGAATTTGATCCGCGTAAATATTTGCAGCAAACCATCAATGAAATGAAGGCGATTGTTATTGCTCGTTATGAAGCTTTTGGTACAGCGGGTAATGCGGACAAAATTAAAGCCGTTAATTTAGAAGATATGTTTAAGCAGTACGAAAGCGGCTCTTTAGATGCAAAAATAAAGTAACATCACACTATGCCGTCATTCCCGCGAAGGCGGGAATCCAGCGGCACTAGATCCCCGCCTTCGCGGGGATGACAACAACTAAAAACTTTGATGCATGAACCTAGATGCCCTAGTCGCCAACATAAAAAGCCTTGATCCCACAAGGCCACCCGCTACCAGCGATGCAGAGCGAGAGTACTTTCGTTTCTACGGCATTAACTTCGAAGAAAAAAACAACCATATCACCCACCATTTCGGCCATATCCCCTGTGACCGTTTCGATATCGTCGCCCATTATTATGAAAACAAACTCGCCGTAGAAACCTGTTTTATCGTCCATGGTTTTTACGACCATGCTGGCTTATACGGCAATATTATCGACTACTGCCTAAAAAGGAACTTTTCTGTAGTGATTTTTGATTTGCCCGGCCATGGTTTATCTACAGGTGAAAGGGCCAGCATTGCTAGCTTTGAAGATTATCAGTTGGTTTTGGCGAGTGTGTTGTTGTTTTTTAAGGGCAAGGCACCATCACCCTGGAATGCTATTGGCCAAAGCACTGGCTCTGCCATCTTGATGGATTTTTTACTGTCCGGTGAGAAAATTTTTGCTAAAACGGTGTTGCTGGCGCCGCTGGTTCGGCCAAGAGGCTGGCCGGTTTCAAAAGTCATTTATACTGTAGCTAAACCCTGGTTGTCACATATTAAAAGAAAATATGCCGATACCAGCAATGACCAGGTCTTTCATGATTTTATTCAATATAAAGACCCCTTGCAGGCAAGGCGTTTACCGTTGCAGTGGGTAGGGGCATTAAAGCAGTGGATAAGAAAGTTTATCACGGCTAAGCCCAGTCCGTTAAAACCGTTGGTGATTCAGGGTATGTCAGATGTTACGGTTGACTGGCCCTACAATATTGGTTTGATCCAAAAGAAGTTCCCTAAAGCAAAAATAGTTTATTTAAAAACAGCAAAGCACCATCTGGCCAACGAGTCAGAGGTGATCAGAAAAACGATATTCTCGGCCCTGGATATATATTTTTCACCGAAACAATAGGTATGTCAGCAGCTTTTCCGCGGCTATTGCTGGTTAATTTAGCAAAAAAAACCGAATTGGTTTGTGTTGCTGTGGTTTAGAACAGCTGTTTAGAACAGCACCCGGCAGCGGATAGTGCCATTGACTTCACTTAACTTCTTCAGGGCAAGTTCACTGTATTCCGCATCTATATCAATCACCACATAACCAATATCTTTGGTTGTCTGCAAATACTGCGCACGAATATTAATTTCATTCTCAGCAAATACCTGGTTAATGGCCGACATGACACCGGGCACATTGCGGTGAGTGTGAAGTAAACGGTGCATATTGGTATGTGCAGGCAGCGCAACTTCCGGGAAATTAACCGAAGAGGTTGATGTACCGTTATCACTATAACGAGCCATTTTTTCCGCCACTTCCAAACCAATATTTTCCTGCGCTTCCATGGTGCTGCCACCGATATGGGGTGTTAGGAAAACATTATCAAACTTTCTTAAGGGCGAAATAAATTCATCGTCATTAGATTTGGGTTCAACGGGGAATACATCGATAGCTGCACCGGCAAGGTGGCCAGACTCTAATGCAGCCGCCAGGGCGTCAATGTCAATCACGGTACCGCGGGATGCGTTAATTAAGATCGCATCCTTTTTAATTTGCGCCAGTTCCTGTTCGCCAATCATATTTTTTGTAGAGCCGGTTTCTGGTACATGCAAACTGACGATATCGGATTTGGCTAATAACTCACTTAAGCTGGCCACTTGCATGGCATTGCCCAAAGGCAGCTTACTGGTGACATCATAAAACACCACCTGCATGCCTAATGATTCAGCAATAACACCCAGCTGCATACCAATGCTGCCATAGCCAATGACGCCTAATTGTTTGCCGCGGATTTCAAAGGAACCGGCAGCAGATTTTTGCCAAACGCCGCGGTGGGCCAGGGCATTCTTTTCGGCAACACCACGCAATAATAAAATCGCTTCGGCAATTACCAGCTCCGCCACACTGCGAGTGTTAGAGAAGGGGGCGTTAAATACCACAATGCCTTTCTCAGTGGCGGCGGTCAGGTCGATCTGGTTGGTACCTATACAGAAGCAGCCAATGGCTATTAGCCTGTTGGCATGGCCCAGTACTTCTTCAGTCAGCTGGGTGCGCGAGCGAATGCCGACAAAGTGAGCATCGGCTATTTCCGCTTTTAGTTGGTCTTCAGGTAACGCCTTGGGGTGGGTGACGATATTGGTATAGCCCGCTGCGGTTAGGGTGTCGATAGCCGACTGGTGTACGCCTTCCAATAACAGGAATTTGATCTTGCTTTTGTCGAGTGATGTCTGGCCCATGGCGGCTGGCTCCTGAGGTAACAAGGCGATTAATAATCGGTTGAAAAAGGGATGTTTTGCAAAAAGGCGCGTATGGTATCATACCCGTCTTATTCTGCTACCACCCGTTTACCCCATAAGGTCTATAAATGAGCGAAATACCCACGCTATCAGCCGCTGTGCTGGATTCACTGCAACAGATTGTTGGTGCCGATAAAGTGCGTCAGGATGACGAGGCCCTGGCTACCTTTGGCACTGACTGGACCAAGGTCTACCAGCCCCAGCCCAGCGCCATTGTCTTTCCCAAGACAATAGAGCAGGTACAAGCTATTGTGTGCCTGGCCAATGAGCATAAGTTGGCCCTGGTGCCTTCCGGTGGTCGTACCGGTTTATCTGCCGGTGCAGTGGCGGCTAACGGTGAGATTGTGGTGGCTTTTGATTACATGAACCAGATCTCCGATTTTGATCCGGTTGATCGCAGTGTAATTTGTCAGGCGGGCGTTATTACTGAGCAGTTACAAATGTACGCCGAGGAGCAGGGCCTGTTCTATCCGGTGGATTTTGCCTCCAGTGGTTCCAGTCAAATCGGCGGCAATATCAGCACCAATGCCGGCGGTATTAAGGTGATTAAATACGGCATGACCCGCGATTGGGTGGCGGGCTTAAAAGTTGTTACTGGCAATGGCGATATAGTTGACCTCAATCGCGGCCTGATGAAAAACAATGCCGGTTATGATTTGCGCCAACTGTTTATTGGTGCCGAAGGGACTTTAGGTTTTGTGGTTGAGGCGACTATGCGTTTATCACGCCAGCCAAGTAATCTAACAGCATTGGTATTGGGCGTTCCCGAGTTTTCAGCGATTATGGATGTTTTAAATACCTTCCAGTCTGAAATGGATTTAACCGCTTTTGAATTTTTCTCAGAAAAAGCGCTGCAGAAAGTGGTAGCCCATGCAGACTTACAGCGCCCTTTTGAAACAGAAGCTGAGTTTTATGCTTTATTAGAATTTGAAAATACTAATGAAGAAACAGAAGCGCTAGCGATGAGTTTATTTGAGCGCTGTATGGAAGAGGGCTGGGTATTAGATGGCACCATGAGCCAAAGCATTGAGCAGCTGAATACTTTATGGCGCTTGCGGGAAGATATTTCTGAAACCATTTCCCAGTGGACGCCTTATAAAAACGATATTTCTACGGTAATTTCAAAAATCCCTGATTTCTTATCGGAAGTCGAAGCGGTGGTGAATAAAGAATACCCCAATTTTGAAATTATCTGGTTTGGCCATATTGGCGATGGCAATGTGCATTTAAATATTCTTAAGCCTGATGATTTGGCGAAAGAAGAATTTTTTGAGCAGTGTAATAGAGTGAGCAAGTGGGTCTTTGAGATTGTTGAAAAATATCAGGGCAGTGTCTCAGCTGAACATGGTGTGGGGCTGACCAAGAAAGCCTATTTGCCTTATTCGCGCAGTGAGATTGAAATTGCTCTAATGAAGCAGGTAAAACAGGTTTTTGACCCGAATGGTGTCATGAATCCGGGTAAAATATTTGATTAACCCTTTGTCGTCCCCGCGCAGGCGGGGACCCAGATTCCCGCCTGCGCGGGAATGACGGTGCTTTGAGGTTTTCCTATTGCAAACATATAGTCATCAATTAGCTTCAGATATTCTCTGCACCGATCAGTTAGGTAAAATTGTCTGCGTTGGTCGTAACTATGCCGACCATGCCAAAGAATTAAATAATCCAGTCCCTAAGCAGCCGCTGTTATTTATTAAGCCAGCAACGGCAGCTGTTTCTATGTATCAACCTATTGCCATACCCCAGAACCTCGGCGCCTGCCATCATGAGTTGGAGATGGCGATATTAATTGGTGAGCCTTTAACGCAGGCCTCAGAACAGCAAGTAGAGAAGGCGGTTGTTGGTATTGCATTAGGTCTGGATTTAACACTGCGTGATGTTCAGGATGAGTTAAAAGCAAAAGGCCAGCCCTGGGAAAGAGCAAAGGCGTTTGATGGCTCTTGTCCTTTGTCGGCTTTTATAGAAGCCGATGGTGTTGATCTTCAGGCTTTGGATATCCAGCTGGAGATCAATGGCGTGTTAAAGCAATCTGGTAATACTGGTGGTATGTTATTTTCTGTAGTGACTTTGTTACAAGAGATTAGCCGGAGTTTTACCTTGCTGCCGGGTGATGTGGTTTTGACCGGCACACCGGCAGGGGTTGGCCCTTTGCAAAATGGTGACCGCTTAAAAGCCAGTTTGGGTGATTTAATCACTATAGAAACCACCGTCATTCCCGCCGTCGCGGGAACGACGGGTGGTGGAATCTAAGTGGTAAATTCATTGACCATTGAAGCCAAGTGACTGGCAGCTTCCTTAAGCTCAGTACTGGCCTGATCCACCTCTTTAATCTGGTGCTCAGAACTTTTGGCTACATCAGAAATATTAACCACATTGCGAGAAATTTCCTGGGATACCGACATCTGTTCGTCGGTGGCGGTAGCAATTTGGCTGTTCATTTCTGTGATCATTGAAACCGCACCGGAAATAGCCATTAATGAGGCGCCCGCTTTTTCTGCTTCGCTAACGGTGCGTTCCATTACCTCAGTACCATCGGCCATATTCTTAACCGCGTCTTGAGTTCCGTCCTGCAGGCGCTCAATCATTTCCTGAATTTCTTGCGTGGACTCTTGAGTCCGTTGCGCCAGTGAACGCACTTCATCGGCTACAACCGCAAAGCCCCGGCCCTGTTCACCGGCTCGCGCCGCCTCGATAGCTGCGTTTAAGGCCAGTAGGTTGGTTTGTTCGGCAATGCTGCGAATAACATCCAGTATCGATCCGATAGTCGAGCTGTCATCGGCAACCCGATTGATGACATCACTGGCATTATTAATACGGGTGGAAAGGCTGTTAATAGAGTGAATAGCCTGCTCAAGAATTTGTGTGCCTTCGTCGGTTTCACGGTTGGCTTCCGTCGCCGCTTCAGCTGCTTGTTGAGCATTGCGGTTAACTTCTTCAATTGCGTTGGTCATTTCGGTGGAAGCGATGGCTACCTGGTCGGTTTCACGGTTTTGAACGGTGACGCCTTCACGGGTCAACTCGGTGGTATTAGACAGGATGCTGGCATAGACCTGCAGCTGGCTACTAGTCGTGCCCACATCTTCAATAATGTCGTGGAATTTATCCATCATCCGCTGGAAAGCGCTGGCAACCTGGCCGATTTCATCTTTTTGCTCAATGCAGACTTTAACGGTGAGATCCTGGTCGCGGTCCACCTGCTCAATCAGGGTGCGTAGTTCATTTAGCGGGCCCGAGATGCTGCGGCCTACCCATACACCGGAGGCAACCATAATAATAATAGCGACGGCACCCACGGTAATCGAAACACTCAAAGAGTCATCGTAAACCTGTTGGGCAGCGGTGCGCTCCTGCCTGGCTATCTTTAATTGCAGTTCAATCAGGGTGGCAATTTGCTCGGCGATCGGGTCTATAGACTCAAACAGGCCGCTGTTGTAGTCGGTAATTAAAGTGTTGCCGCCTTCATCAAACTGCAGCGTGTCACCCATCTCTGCCAGCATTTCAGCGGCTTCGATAATAATACCTTCAGCATCCGGAAACAGCGCTTCAGTGGCTCTAACGGTCTGGCTTTCATCGGTGTTAAGGGCGCCTTTGGTGTACTGCGCCCAATTGTCTTTAATCACCTTTTGACCCCGTTCTAATTCCAGCAATGCCTGGTCCGGGCTGGCCAGGCCGTTGTCCGCTTTGTTGATTGCATTGATGATAGCGGTATAGCCATCCATCGTGCTTTTAAGCTGGGTCAGGGGGACTAGCCTGTCGTCATAAATTCTTCCAACACCTTGATTTATAACAGAAAAAGAGGATAGGGATGAGACAACCAGTGCAACAATAATAACCAGTGGAATACTCACCAGAATGGCTAATCGTTGACCGACATTAAGACTTTTCATTAACGGTACACCTACATAAATTTGACGGTAAACAGGGTAACCCGATTTAACACTTTCGACAGGGATTACTTAACATATTTGACTCGTAAGTATAGGAGTAATCTCTAGTAATGCGTTATGTTGGTAGCCATTTATATCTGTTTAATGAAGATATTTTGATCTTGGCGGGGGCTGATGGTAATCAGCTTAATCGTTTAATGCCATCGGGGGTGGCCAGCAGCAATATATCTGCTGGCCTGGTGGCGAATATACCATTGGTAACGACACCGGTAATATTATTAATCTTTTGCTCGGTTTCGCCGGGATTGGGGATCATAAAGTTAAAGACGTCGAGAATAATATTGCCGTTGTCGGTAACAACACCTTCACGATATACCGGGTCACCTCCCAATTTGACCAGCTCCCTGGCCACATGACTGCGGGCCATGGGGATCACTTCTACCGGTAGTGGGAATTGCCCCAGCTGATCGACCAGCTTGCTGCCATCGGCAATGCAAACAAACTCTTTGGCCACGGCGGCTACAATTTTCTCGCGGGTTAAGGCGGCGCCACCGCCTTTAATCAAGGCAAGTTGTGGGTCAGACTCATCGGCACCATCGACATAGACGGTGATTTCATCCACCGCATTTAAGTCAAATACGGGAATGCCGTGTTTCCTCAGTCGCTCAGCGGAGGCCTCGGAGCTTGCAACGGTGGCATTGACCTGGCCTTTGATCTCCGCCAGATAATCAATAAAGTAATTAGCGGTTGAGCCGGTGCCAATACCGATTACGCTGTCGTCTTCAATTTTAGGCTTGATGTAATCCAGGGCGGCACGGGCAACGGCTTGTTTGAGTTCGTCTTGGGACATTGTCATTGTCGTCATTGATGGCGGCCTTATAGCTGAGCTAGTGAAGGTCGCCATTATAGGGTTGCTATGAATGATCGGCTACTAATAGATGGGAGATTGTGCTGAATTTTTCGTCTTAAGGTATTAGTATGCATGCTTTACAGGAGAGAGTTGCCCAATGCCACAGCGTTATATCAAGAAAATCCTCGGTGCCCGTGTTTACGATGTCGCTATCGAGACGCCCATAGATGAAGCTCCATTACTGAGTAAGCGCTTTAACAACCATATTTTATTAAAGCGGGAAGACTTGCAGCCGATTTTTTCTTTTAAGCTCCGTGGCGCTTACAACAAGATGATGCATCTCAGTGATGAGGAGTTGGCCAGGGGAGTGGTTGCAGCTTCTGCGGGTAACCATGCCCAGGGGCTTGCCCTGGCAGCGTTAAAGCTTGGGGTTAAGGCGATTATCGTGATGCCCAAAACCACACCGGCAATTAAAGTGGATGCTGTACGTAGCCGCGGTGCCAAAGTGGTGCTCCATGGTGACACGTATGATGAGGCGTCTACCCATGCCAAAAAACTCGTTGAAGAAAAAGGCCTGGTCTATATCCACCCTTATGACGATCCTGATGTGATTGCCGGGCAGGGCACTATCGGCATGGAAATTTTGCGCCAACTTAGCGGCCCCCTGGATGCGATCTTTGTACCGGTGGGTGGCGGAGGTTTATTGGCGGGTGTTGCCGCCTATGTGAAATACGTTCGTCCCGATGTCAAAGTGATTGGTGTTGAGCCGGAAGATGCCGCTTGTTTAAAAGCCGCGATGGAAAAAAACCGACGCGTCACCTTGCCCCATGTCGGTATTTTTGCCGACGGTGTAGCGGTAGCGCAAATAGGCAAAGAAACTTTTCGGGTGATTCGTAAAACCGTTGATGAGGTCATTACCGCCAGCACGGATGAAATGTGCGCGGCCATAAAAGATATTTTTGATGACAACCGCTCAATCGCAGAACCGGCTGGCGCCCTGGCCCTGGCCGGCTTAAAAAAATACGTTGAGCAAAATAATGTGCAAGGCCAAACCCTGGTGGCGATTGAAAGTGGTGCCAATACCAACTTTGATCGCCTGCGTTATATTTCTGAGCGCACCGAGATTGGTGAAAAGCGCGAAGCGGTTATCAGCGTTACCATCCCCGAGCGCCCCGGCAGTTTTAAGAAGTTTTGCTCGGCTTTAGGTAAGCGCAATATCACCGAGTTTAATTATCGCTATGGTCACCAGCGTGATGCACAGATTTTTGTGGGAGTGCAGGTCACCCCCGGGGGCAATGATCGCGAAGAACTTATCGCCGGCCTTGAGGCAAAACAATACCCGGTGATGGATTTAACCGATAACGAAATGGCTAAGCTGCATATTCGTCATATGGTGGGTGGGCATGCACCGGCTGAAGTGCCAGAAGAAGTGGTCTATCGCTTTGAGTTTCCAGAGCGCCCCGGCGCCTTGCTAAACTTTTTAAGCAGGCTGGGCCAGCAGTGGAATATTTCGATGTTTCATTACCGAAATCACGGTGCGGCCTATGGTCGTGTTTTGGTGGGCTTGCAGGCCTCCAGGGCTGACCGTAAATCGCTGGAGGCTTTTTTTACCCAGTTGCAATATTCCTATCAGGAAGAGACAGATAACCCCGCTTACCAGCTATTTTTAAGTGGCCAAACCGGTGCATAGCCGAGGTCAAGTTGGTGTTATTTAGTGCGGGGCTTAATCGGGGGTTAGCCCTATTAGCTGCTGCAGCTTAAGACGGAAGTATTTAACTGTTTGAAAATATTACTAAAATAAAAAGCCTCCCCCTTTCCTGCCCCTCTGGCACGGTTCTTGAAACACTCCAGGCAATCGCCGTTATGTATCGCCATGCGTCGTAGCGAACCGTTGTTCCCGCGCAGCCGGGAATAACGCTCTTTTGCGACCGGGTTAACACAGCTTATAAAGCGGCCGTCACAAGATAGCAAACAGGGCTTTGCAGGCGGTTCGGTTTTTCTTTAGTTTTAAAGGGCAACGGCAAAACAGCCAATTAAACAGCGTTTGTCAGGGGAATAGAATATGACTAAAAATGTAGATGCACTAGCAGTAACCGTTATCTTATTTAGTGTAGGTACGGTGGTAACCGGAACTTTACAGATGTTATGGGCTTAGCTTTAGTTAATCACTTCCCTGTCAGTAGCAATGGTTGGCAGCGGAATATCCCAGCTCTCCTGTTCTAATAACTCTACTTCCTGGCACTGATGCGCCAAGCCCACCAAGTGCGGTTGTTTCATCTTCGGTATAAGCTGGCTGTTTTCAAAACAGCGATCATAAAAACCTCCTCCCATTCCTAATCGCCCACCATGGCGGTCAAAACCCACTAGCGGTAAGAACACCATATCCAGTTCAAAGGCATCTATACGTTGGCTGTTGTCGGCGGGCTCCGGTATGCCAAAGCGATTGGGGGTCAGGCGATCACCAGGTTGGTAGCGGACAAACCATAGTTCATCACCTGCTACCACAGGCAGGTAGCAGCGACGATTTTGCTGGTGTGCCATAAGCAATAAGGGGAGGGGGTCAATTTCGCCATCATTGGCCAGGTAAAAGGCGATATCCTGGTGGCGGCCAAAGAGTTCAGCACCGCTGACCTGACGCTCAAGTTGCTGGCTGGCTATCTGCTGTTGTTGTTCCGATAGTGCCCGGCGCCTGGATCTGAGGCTTTGGCGCAGTTGCTGGCGTGATGTGGACACTGGTTCCAAGATAATCGCTCTTCAGTGAGGCGTAAAATAAGAGCTTCCCAGAATACCGCTGACAACATGGCCCTTGAACCCAACGGTTCAAGGTGGTGGTTCCCGTGCTATATCGGGCTTCCCGTCGAGCAGGCATGCACGCCAATAGCACTAAAACCTCCGGGGGTAATGCGCATCGGCTCAGGGGTCTAAGCTGTCTGGCAAATATCCCAGGGAGCAGCAGCGATTATAACTGAGAAATAGGCGGCTAGTAATAAAACATCTGTCATTCCCGCGCATGCGGGAATCCAGCGCTGTAGATTTCCGCCTTGGCGGAAATAACAGCATAAGTATGCAGTGTGGGTTCCCGCCTGCGCGGGAATGACGGTGTTAGCCGATTTCTAGCTGACGAAAACGGTGCAGGGCTTCATCTAGTTTAGAGTTAAGGTTTTTTAACTGGGCGCTGCCTGGGGCTTTGGCGTTATCGTCCGCTGGGGCTGAATCGCCATCTTGCTGAATTAATTCATTGCTGATGTTTAACGCCGCCATAACGGCAATACGCTCAAGGCCAATCACTTTGCCATTGGCGCGGATATTACGCATTTGCTGGTCCAGATACCGGGCAGACTGAGCCAAGGCTTCCTGTTGTCCAGGAGGACAGGCGACTTGATACTCCTTGTCCAGTAGTTTGACGATTACAGTCTCATTGCTCACGGTTCTTGCCTCAATTACGTTTTACTACAGTGTTACTACAGTGTTACTACAGTATCACTGCGGTATTGCTGATATTTAAGATTCTTGTTCAAGCATTTTTAGGCGGGATATCATCGAATCGACCTTGTTACGAGCGATTTCAGTTTTCTCGACCAGTGACTCGCGCTCATCAACCCAGCCCGCAGCATCCGCCTTTAGGGTCCGGTTTTCCTGGTCCAGTTGTTCACACAGTTGAATCAAATCGTTGATCTTGGCCGATAAAGCTTTTAATTGTGGGTCTGCCATTTATTTCCGCCGAGCCTAACTAGGGAGTTAAAATAATAATTATAAAAATACTGCTTAAATATAGTTGTGCATGGGCGGGTGGTCAATTTAATAAAGTGTTTAAATTTCAATGGTATAGGGAATATTTGAAAAATATTTATCACTATGGGAGGCCCTTCGCATAAATCCTTGCTTAAAGCTTGGTCGATTTTGCCTTAATGAGTCGGTACTATTCGCCGCTCAATTGTATCCACGTTATAAGTAGAGAAGCCCATGTCGACCGAAATCCCTATGCCTGAATTTGACCAACTTGCCGATGTTTACTGGCGCTTAGGGGGGATGCAGTCTCCTTCGCAGCTCCATGGTTATTTGGTTGGCCAGCTCGCCGTGGGTGAAGAGTTGCAACCTGAAGTCTGGTTACAGCAGGCGGAGGTATTTATTGATGCGGTGGAGCCACCTAATGAAGGCGATGCCAAGGTATTGTTGGCTTTATATGGCGCTACCCATGGTTACTTGAAAGCCGGTGAAATGGGGCTGCAAATGCTGCTACCTGACGATGCTGCGGAAATCACCCAGCGGGTGGATTCGATTGGTCAGTGGTGCCAGGGTTTTATGGCGGGTTTCGCCCAGGGGGGAAAAGCGATTGCCGAGCAGCAGGGGCAGCAACAGTATTCTCAAGATGTGTCTGAGGCTTTAAGTGACCTTGCGGCGATTAGCCAGATTAGTCTTGGTGATGACGATACCGACTTGAACCAAAGTGAGCAGAATATTTTTGAGATAACAGAATACTTAAGGTTGGCGGCGATTACGATTTATATGGAATGTGCCCATGCCGCACAAACGGCTGCGGGCGAGAGCGCTGAAGCCAAACCCGATGCGGTCGGCACAGTGAATAATTTGTTTGGCAAGTCGGATAATAAGTTGCATTAAGGTTCGGGCTTGTTACAGTCGTTATTTGCGCAGAAACGTCATTACCGCGAAGGTGGGAATGACAAAAGTTAAGAAAAGGCACTTATGAAGATCAGCAAAAAAGAATTTGCCCGGCGCCGTAAAAACCTGATGGCTCAAATGGAGCCGGACAGTATTGCCATCGTGCCCGCGGCCCGCGAAACCATCCGCAACCGCGATGTGGATTATCCCTTTCGTCAGGACAGCGACTTTTATTACCTGACCGGCTTTGCCGAGCCCGATGCCGTCCTGGTGTTATTACCCGGCCGTAAACATGGCCAATATATTTTATTCTGCCGCGACCGCGACCCCACCATGGAATTATGGAACGGTTACCGCGCAGGGCCAGAAGGTGCAACCGTCGACTATGCGGCGGATGATGCTTTTCCAGTCAGTGATATCGATGATATTTTGCCAGGCCTGATTGAAGGCCGCGAGCGGGTCTATTACGCCATGGGTCGCCACGCTGAATTTGATCGCAAGGTAATGAAGTGGGTGAATGTGATTCGCTCACAAGTTCGCACCGGTGCACATCCTCCGGGGGAGTTTTTAGATTTAGACCACTTGCTGCATGACTTGCGTTTATATAAAAGTGCCGCCGAAGTGCGAGTGATGAAAAAGGCCGGTCAAATTTCAGCGGCTGCGCATGTGCGTGCTATGCAACTTTGTAAACCCGGTGTGGCAGAGTATCAACTGGAAGCAGAAATACAGCATGAGTTTGGTCGCAATGGCGCACGCTTTGCCGCTTATAACTCTATTGTCGGTGCTGGTAAAAATGGCTGTATTTTGCACTACACAGAAAACCGCGATGTGATTAAAGACGGTGATTTAGTCTTGATCGACGCCGGTTGTGAATTGGAACATTACGCCGCTGATATTACTCGCACCTTTCCCGCCAATGGAAAATTTTCCAAAGAACAAAAAGCGCTTTATGAATTGGTATTAAAAGCGCAGCTTGCCGCTATTAAAACCATCAAGCCTGGCAATCATTGGAATCAATCCCACGATGCTACCGTGAAAGTGATTACCAAAGGTTTAGTTGAGTTAGGTTTACTCAAAGGCACAGTCAGCAAGCTAATAGAAAAAGAAGCCTATAAAGATTTTTATATGCACCGCGCCGGTCAT
Organism: Oceanicoccus sp.; assembly: GCA_024226635.1. Taxonomy (GTDB): domain Bacteria; phylum Pseudomonadota; class Gammaproteobacteria; order Pseudomonadales; family Dasaniaceae; genus Oceanicoccus. Next base: position 19,061 of record JAAELM010000541.1, read on the forward strand.
TGGTTAGGTATGGATGTGCATGATGTGGGTGATTATAAAGTCGGCGATGAATGGCGCGTGCTGGAAGAAGGTATGGCCATGACCGTTGAGCCTGGTATCTATGTTGCTACCGACAATAAAAAAGTGGCCAAAAAATGGCGCGGTATTGGTATTCGTATTGAAGACGATGTGGTCGTTACCAAAGACGGCTGTGAAGTCTTAACTAAAGATGTCCCTAAAACCGTTAAAGAGATTGAAGTCTTAATGAACGAGAGTGCTGCCTAATGACCTTTAGTACTGACACTTACGATATTGTTATCGCCGGTGGTGGTATGGTGGGCGCCAGTCTGGCTTTGCAGTTAAGTTGCCATAGTCAACAACAGCTACGTATTTTAGTGGTAGAAAGCTTCCCTGTTGCTGAAAAAAAATCCTCGGAAGCCCCAACCTATAGCCCAAGCTTTGATGCACGATCAACAGCACTGTCTTATAGCAGCCAGTTAATTCTTGAGCCCTTGGGTGTTTGGCCACTGCTAGCCAAGCATAATGCCGGAATAAAAAGTATTCATGTGTCAGAGCGAGGTCAGCCGGGCTCAACCATAATGCACTCGGAAGATGTAGATTGGCCTGCCCTGGGTGGTGTGGTTGAAAATGCATGGCTGGGTAATGTATTACTTAGTGCACTGCATAAAAACAATAATATTGAATTCCTTGCTCCGGCATCTGTAAAAAGCATTAACCCTCAACAGCAAGGGGTTGAGTTAACTGTAGAGCAACATGATCGTGAAAAAACCATTGGTGCCCAGTTGGCCATTATTGTCGACGGTGCCAATTCGGGTTTACGGGAAAAGCTGGGGATCAGCACTAAAGAGCATAACTACCAGCAGGCAGCACTGGTCGCCAATGTTAGTTTTACCAAGGCCCATAATGGTTGCGCCTATGAACGTTTTACTGACCAGGGTCCAATGGCTTTGTTACCACTAAGTGATAGCGAGCTTAGTCAGCCTCGCTCTGCCTTAGTATGGAGCTTGCCCAATGATCAAGCTCAACATCTATTAAGCTGTGATGAAGCGGAATTTTTACAGACCTTGCAGCAACGCTTTGGTCATCGTCAGGGCGAGTTTATTCGCGTGGGTGACCGCTTTAGCTATCCGTTAAAACTGGTTGAGGCGCAAGAGCAGGTACGCTCTGGTATTGTGGTGATGGGCAATGCGGCACATTCACTGCATCCTGTTGCCGGCCAGGGTTTTAATTTGGCGTTGCGTGACTGTGCGCGCTTAACCCAGGTGTTAGCGCAAGCTTATCAGCAAAAACACGCTCTGGGTGATCTGGGCTTATTGCAAAGCTATCAACAACAGCAATACCTTGATCAACAAAAAACCATTACCTTCTCCGATCAGTTGCCGGCTTTATTTACCCGCAAGCAATGGGCTTTAAGTTTATTTCGCGGTCTTGGCTTGGGAGTGCTTGATATTGCCCCACCATTAAAATCTCAGTTTATTCATCATGCCGCAGGTTTGCATGATGGTGCCGCACTAGGTCATCACTTATCATGAATAGCGTAAAAACCTATGATGTCATCATTGTTGGCGCAGGTATTGTTGGTGGCGCATTGGCTTGTGCCTTGGGTGGCAGTGACCATAAGGTCGCTGTTATAGAGGCGCAGCCACTTAATACTGACTGGCCAGAACAATCAGAGGCTATTGATGGTTTTGATGCGCGAGTCAGTGCGTTAACCCTTGCCTCCAAAAACTTTTTAAACAGCATGGGTGTGTGGGAGCTTATTGCTGGCCGCCGAGTGAGCCCTTACAGAGAAATGCATGTATGGGATGCGGAGGGCACTGGCAATATCCACTTCAATGCGCAGGATGTTAACCAACCTGTGTTGGGGCATATTGTAGAAAACCGAATTACCTCCAAAGCTTTGCTGCAAAAAATTCAACAGTACAATAACATTGATTTTATTGCCCCCGCCAAACTGGAAACTATTCAATCGGGCGATGATAGTAGTTATCAGCTATTACTTGATGATGGTCGAACACTGGATGCCGCTTTATTAGTCGCAGCTGATGGCGCCAATTCTAAAGTGCGCAACCTGGCTGGTATGGAAATGCGTGAGTGGGATTATGGCCACGACGCCATTGTAGCCACGGTTAAAAATGAAAACTCCCATCAACAAACCGCCTGGCAACGATTTTTACCTGAAGGACCGCTGGCGTTTTTACCCTTGTCCACTGCGGATCATCATCAACAATACTGTTCAATCGTCTGGTCGGCTATTCCCTCGTATGCCGAAAATTTAATGGCGTTAGATGATGCAGATTTCTCAGCCGCTTTGGGCACTGCTTTTGAAAATACCTTAGGGGAAGTGTTAGAAGTTAGCCATCGTTTTAGTTTCCCGCTTCGCCAACGTCATGCGGTGGATTATGTCAAAACCGGTTTGGCTTTGATCGGCGATGCGGCACACACTATTCATCCGTTAGCGGGACAGGGTGTAAACCTTGGCCTAATGGATGCACTGGCTTTAAGTGAAGAGTTATTGCGGGCGCAGCAGCGGCAATTAAACCCGGGCTCGCTAGCTGTGCTTGAGCGCTATCAACGCCGACGCAAAGCGGCAAACCTGTCGACCATGGCGGGGATGGAAGGCTTTAAGCGTTTATTTGAACAGCCGGCACTCCCTATTCGTTGGGCGCGCAATGTCGGTATGCGTTGGTTAAATAAAACGCCGCCGTTAAAAAACCAGCTAATAAGACAGGCGATGGGTTTATAACTTTACTAAATAGCCCCACCAATTAGTTGCGGTAGAGTGTTGCAAACGTTAATGATAATAATTATCATTAACGGCTTGTTATTCTATCCATTTCAGCCTCAGGGGTTTATTCAATGCGTCGTGGTCTCCGCTATAGTTTGCTGTCTTTACTGATATTGTTGGTCGCCTGTGCTGAGCCAGAGCAACCGGCCCCTGAGTTATTGGTTTATTCCGCTCGCAAAGAACACTTAATCAAGCCCCTATTTGACCGCTTTACCGAGCAGACTGGTGTGGTGGTTCGCTATGTGACGGACAAGGCCGGGCCATTATTAACCCGCCTGCAGGCCGAGGGCGAGAATTCTCCGGCTGACCTGTTAATGACGGTGGATGCCGGTAACTTGTGGCAGGCAACGGAAGTAGGTGTATTGCAGCCTGTTGAATCCGCCATCCTCAATAGCAACGTGCCGAAGCACCTGCGGGGTCGAGATAACAGTTGGTTCTCCCTGACTATCCGTGCTCGCACCATGGTATATAACACGGATACACTATCCGCCTCAGACCTCTCCACCTATGAGGCCCTGGCCCAGCCAGAATGGGCAGGCCGCCTATGCCTTCGTACCTCCAAAAAAGTCTATAACCAATCCCTGGTGGCGACCATGATCGCCACTCTGGGTGAAGAGCAGGCCGAGCAGGTTGTAGCGGGCTGGGTCGACAATCTGGCCCTTGATCCTTTTTCTAACGACACCAAGGTGATGGAAGCCGTAGCCCTTGAACAGTGTGAAGTGGGGATAGTAAACACTTACTATTATGGTCGACTGAAGAAGCAAAAGCCCGAAATACCACTGGCCTTATTCTGGCCAAACCAGCAGGGTGAAGGGGCACAAGGTCGTGGTGTTCACGTCAATGTCTCCGGTGTGGGTATTACCCGTGCCAGCCAAAATAAGGTTTTGGCGCAGCAGTTAATCGAATGGCTTACCACCCCCGAAGCCCAGCGCATGTTGATGGACTTAAACCAGGAATACCCGGTTAACCCCGGCGTTGAAATGAATGCCGAGTTGCAGGCCTGGGGTTTATTTAAGGGTGACCAGATTGATGTTAGCGAAGCCGGTCGCCTGCAAGCTGCTGCCGTTAAATTGATGGATCGAGTGGGTTACCGATAGTGTATTTACCTAATGGCTAACCCACTTCCCGCCTCCTTCTCTTCAAGTCACCCTTATCGGGGGATGGCTACTAATGGGCAAGGTTTTCGCCGGTTAAATACTGTGGTCAAAGTAGCCGGTATTTTTACCGTGCTAATGGCAATGGCGCCGTTGATCGTTATTTTATGGAGCTGGGGTTCAGACCAAACGGAAACCTGGCAGCACCTTATCGCTACCCAATTATCTACGTTGTTACGCAATACACTGGTGCTGGTTATCGGCGTGGGTGTGGGTGTCACCGTATTGGGTGTTAGCCTGGCCTGGCTAACCGTGATGTGTGAATTTCCTGGTCGGCGCTGGTTGGATTGGGGCCTGATGCTGCCCATGGCCATGCCTGCCTACGTACTGGCCTTTGTGGTGCTGGGTATTTTTGATTTTGCCGGCCCCTTGCAACAGGGTTTGCATGCCTGGCTGGGTAGTGACTATCGCTATATCGATGTGCGCCATGAAGCGGTGGTGATAGCGGTACTGGTGCTGGTGTTTTATCCCTACGTGTATATGCTCGCCCGCAGTGCCTTTTTGGCGCAAAGCACCGATGTGATGGAAGCGGCCAGAGTATTGGGAGCCAACCGCTGGCGCGCTTTTTTTGGGGTGGCTTTGCCGATGGCGCGGCCTGCTATTGTGGCGGGCAGCTCGCTGGCGATTATGGAAACACTGGCGGACTTCGGTACCGTGGCGGTGTTTAACTACGATACCTTCACTACTGCGATTTATAAGTCCTGGTTCGGCCTGTTTAATTTGCAGGCCGCTGCGCAATTAGCTTCCCTGTTGCTATTGTTTGTTGCTTTGGCCTTGATGGCGGAAAAGCAAAGTCGCGGCCGCCGCAGCTATACCCAGTCTGGCCGTAAGCAGCATCGTTTCCGCCAGCAGCTATCTCCCTTAAAAGCCTTTGCCGCCACTGCGTTCTGTAGTGTGGTGATGTTGATTGCCTTTATTTTACCGGTGCTGCAATTACTGCAATGGGTATTGGTAGAGGGTCTGGAGTTAATCGATGCCCGTTACCTTAACCTATTGTGGCGCACTCTATTATTAGGTGGTTCTGCTGCAGTATTAACGGTTGCCCTGGCCTTGTTACTGGCCTTTAGTCGCCGCCGTGCCAAAGCCCGTTTACGCACTTTCTATGACTTGGGTACCCTGGGTTATGCGCTGCCCGGCTCGGTGCTGGCGGTGGGTATTATGCTGTCTTTTACCTTTATCGATAATCAATTAATAGCACCGGTATTCGAGTGGTTGTCCCTGCCACCCAAGCCCTTATTACTGGGCAGTGTGTTTGCCTTATTGGCGGCCTACTGGGTGCGCTTTTTAGCCGTGGCCAATGGCCCGGTGGATTCCAGTTTGCAGCGTATTCGCCCCAGCATCCCGGAGGCCGCCTGTAGCTTGGGCAGTAGTGGCTGGTCCCTGTTATGGCAGGTCTACCTACCCATTCTTCGCCCGGGTTTATTAACCGCCATGGTATTGGTGTTTGTGGATGTAATGAAAGAAATGCCCGCCACGCTATTACTGCGTCCCTATGGCTGGGACACCCTGGCAGTACGCATCTATGAAATGACCTCGGAGGGGGAATGGCAGCGTGCGGCGCTACCCGCCTTAACCCTGATTTTGGTGGGCCTGCTGCCGGTGATTCAGGCGGTGCGGCAATCTGCCGGGCGCTAGTCAGTATTTATTTACCAAGCCTGGTATTAGCGGCTTGTAATTCCCATTTCCAACGGTAGAATGCATCGCATTAGTCTCCCTATTTAAGTATTAGAGGTTTATCCATGAGCAACACGCCAAGCGAACTAAAATATGCCAGCAGCCATGAGTGGGCGCGTTTGGAAGATGACGGTACCGTAACGGTCGGCATCAGTGATCATGCTCAGGAAGCGTTGGGTGATGTGGTATTTGTTGAAAACCCCGATGTGGGTGCCAGCCTTGCCGCTGGCGATGAGGCCGGTGTGGTTGAGTCGGTAAAAGCGGCTTCTGATATCTATGCGCCAATAGCCGGTGAAGTGGTTGCGGTGAATGAGGTGTTGGAAGAAGAACCAGAGACGGTCAATAGCGATCCTTATCACGACGGTTGGTTTTATAAAATAAAACCATCGGATACTACTGAGCTGGAAAATCTGTTAAGCGCTGAAGACTATATTGCTTCCTGCGAAGAAGAGTAAGCAATTTAGCGACACGATAATAAGAGCCTCGCTGAAGCGGGGCTTTTTTTTACTCCCCCGTCATTCCCGCGAAGGCGGGAACCCAGCATTGTAGATTCCCGCCTCCGCGGGAATGACAAAATAGATGGCGACAAGTGGCCC
>JAAELM010000542.1 GCA_024226635.1 Oceanicoccus sp.
CCCCAGCCTTGTTAAAGCGCTCTTGTTTGCCTCCGACGCAAAAGCGGATAACATGCTTATTGAAAGCCCTTCAGCAAATTTAAGCAAAACGTTACCAACAAAACCCTCACAAACAACTATATCGAACTTGCCATCAAAGACATCACGGCCTTCCGCGTTTCCAACAAAATTCAGGGTCGTATTTGAAAGAAGCGAAAAGGTCTCCTTCACCAACTCGTTACCCTTCGCATCTTCCTCTCCAATGTTTAAAAGCCCTACTCTCGGGCTTTCAATATTTAATACGTATTTGCAAAAAACAGATGCCATCACTCCATATTGCATCAAATGCGCAGGCTTGCACTGTATATTTGCTCCAGCATCAATTACCATGCAAGCGCCATGAAAGGTCGGTATAGACACCGCAATCCCCGGACGTTTAACATGTTCCAGTGTACGAAGAAACAAGGATGATGCCGCTACCGTTGCGCCTGTATTTCCAGCGCTTACTACCGCATCCGCCGCTTTCTCCGCAACCAACTTAACACCTTTAGTAATTGACGAATCTACTTTTTTCCGCACGGCTACAGTCGCAGACTCGTTCATATCTACTACCTGTGAAGCATGTACAACGGAAATATTATCCAAGGTAGCACCGCGCCCGGCCAATTCGTTTTGAATCTGCTTCTGATCACCGACCAATATCATCTCGTGGTCAGTATAGAGGCGTGCAGCCGCCACTGCTCCTTTTACAATCTCTAAAGGAGCGGCATCACCACCCATTGCATCAATAGCAATACGCATAACTATGCTCTCTCTACAGCAATTACTTGCCGGCCACGATAATA
>JAAELM010000543.1 GCA_024226635.1 Oceanicoccus sp.
TATTTGGTCGGTGGTCACTGTTTCGTCAATGGGGAAGGCTTAACACGCAAGGCGGATCGCTACAGATTGACAGCTTTGAAAGTGAAGATGAAGCCAAGAACTATCTGTTGAAGATCACCAAACAAAAGCTTAAGCGCGGCTACCGAGCATTAACTGCCCACTAGCGATATTTGCACTGTTCAGATTAGGGTGTCCCACAATCTGTGGCAGTACCCTTATTTTAAGCCTTCTCCCGAATCGTACCACTCGCACCAAAGAACATAATGCAAGTTGTGAGCTACTGTAATACACCTTTCAAGGTTGCAGCGTAAATTGTAAAGTTCAATAGCTCACAGCAGGCTTTAAGTTCTTAGCTTGTTCAACCCAATCGGTGACCATTTTTTCGCTGGGCACCTGTCTGCATAGCTTTTTATCGCTGTTGACTTCAATCATCTTAGCCGCCAGATTGGTCGCGTTTCGCTTACGCAGCTCCTTTACCGTATCGACACCCGATGCTTCGAGTAGCTCAGCGTACTGGGTTGCAACTCCTTTGATTCTGAATAAATCCGCCATATTCACGCATCGCAGAATTATCTTTTCGCTGATACCTGTGGTCTTGGCAAGCTGTTTTCGTCCTTTTCGAGTACCGCCAGCCGCAAGTAGTTGTGATGGGCTGCTGCACTTATGTTGACGCAGTATGGAGCCGTATTTTGGGCCAATGCCTTCAATTGCTTCAATCGATTTAGCCATGAAATATCCTCACAATAAATGGTGATATGAATATCTGGACTTTACAGCCGCCGCGCTTAAACTGCAAAGACTCATGCATATTCTGTAGAAACATGAACACTGATTCTGGCCCAACGTTAACAGTTCACTTGTCATCTGTTAACTCTATAGCGGCTATTCACAGACCGAAACCATCAGACAGCAGTCGGCCATTAGCAGCCATTCCGTCTATTAAAAAAGTGTCTGCAAATTGCCCAAACCTGCCAGTCGTTATTTTGCGATGTTTTCTTAGATTACCGCAAAGCAGTCGTTCAAAAGATTCGCCACAAAGAGAAACGGGAGCTTCTAAGCCCCCGTTCCCACCTCAGTCAAGCTCATTAACTTTTCGGCAAAAGTTAATGAATGGGGGTTATGAGAATTTACGTACCGTTATTGCGATATCTGTGGGAATTCTGAGGTACTCATAAACCCTTAACTTGCTTCAACCTAGTACTCCA
>JAAELM010000544.1 GCA_024226635.1 Oceanicoccus sp.
AGCATTCTGGCCATTTACCAGAATTGCTATATACTGTGTATTCATACAGTTAATAACAACAAAGCCCCATCGATGACTATATTGCTACCGCAAACAGGGAATCGAACACTTCATAAGGATAATGACAGCGCTGAGCCTGCCCCCAAAACTGGCCGCAAAATTATCCATTGCGATGCGGACTGCTTTTTTGCTGCTATAGAAATGCGGGATGATCCCAGCCTTAGAAACCGCCCCATTGCTGTAGGGGGCTCCGTTGATCGGCGGGGTGTTATCTCCACCTGCAACTATGAAGCCCGTGCCTATGGTGTTCGTTCTGCCATGGCTACCGCCACTGCCCATCGCCTGTGTCCTGACCTGCTGGTTGTTCCCGGCAGAATGGAGCGCTATAAAGAAGCTGCCCTGCAAATGCGTGATATCTTCTATGATTATTCAGATTTGGTAGAGCCACTGTCATTAGATGAGGCCTTTATCGACGTCACTGGTAGCAATGCCTGTAAGGGTAGCGCTACCTTAATCGCTGAAGAGATTCGTCAGCGGGTGTTTGAAACTGTGGGTATTACCGTCTCAGCCGGCGTAGCTCCCAACAAATTTCTTGCCAAAATTGGCAGTGACTGGAATAAGCCCAATGGCATCTGCGTGATACCACCGGCTAAAGTTGAAGACTTTGTGCAATATCTGCCGGTTAATAAAATATATGGCGTAGGCAAAGTCACCGCTGAAAAAATGCATCGTATGGGCATACAAAATTGTGGTGACCTTCGCGCCTACAACATTTATGAATTGTCCGACCGCTTTGGCAGCTTTGGGCCGCGACTCTATGATTTAAGCAGAGGTATCGACCAGCGCCCGGTTAAAACCAGCCGTAACCGCAAGTCACTGAGTGTAGAGCATACCTATGCCGCGGACCTGCCCTCAGTACAGGGTTGTCTGGGTCAGCTTCCGGCACTATTTCAACAGCTCACCCAGCGCCTACAGAAGTTAACCAACAGTTCTGCTGCCAGTAAATATCGGGTGCATAAACAATTTGTTAAAGTGAAATTTAATAACTTCCAGTCCACCACCATGGAGTGTGTTACCGCAGGCTCGCCCCGCATCGCCGTGTTTAAACAGCTGTGCAGTGACTCCTTCCAGCGCGGTGATGGTTTACCGGTTCGTCTATTGGGCTTAGGCGTACGGTTTCAGGATACCGGCATCGATGACCCACAACAGTTACCGCTATTTACCCACTAGCCGTGCTGGCTTTACATTGCAGCTTCTATAAAAAACTGGAGCAGCAAACAGTGAAAACAAGTGATAGCTGACGCAATTATTCGTCGGCGTCTTCTTTCGGCAGTGTTAGATATAAGAACAGATAACCCACAATCGCCGAGGCAAAAGAACCCATCAAAATACCCAAACGGTCTACCGCTAAATAATTTTCCCCGGTCTGCTCAAAGGCTAGCGAGCCCACAAATAAACTCATCGTAAAGCCAATACCGCATAGAATGGATACACCATAAAGCTGTGACCAACTAATCGATGGCGGTGGCGCCAGTTTAATTTTTACCGCCAGCCAGCATAAACCAAAAATACCCACCTGCTTGCCCACGAATAAACCCAGCGCGATACCTAGTGGAATGGCGGTAAAAATATCCACCATCGCTTCGCTGTTCATCACCACGCCAGCATTCATAAAGGCAAATAATGGCAGGATAAAAAAGGCTACTGTGCCGTGCAAATCGTGCTCCAGTTCTTTAACCGGAGAACCGCCTTGCCTATTTTTATAAGGGATAAAAAACGCCAATGCTACACCGGCAAGGGTTGCATGCACTCCAGACTTTAATACCGAAGCCCATAAAATCAGGCCAAAGATAATATAAGGCGTCATGCTGGTGACATTGCGCCGGTTAAGCACCCATAAAATCACCAAACAGATAGCCGCAATCACCAATGAGGTAACCGATAAATCACTGGTATAAAACAGGGCGATAATAATAATGGCACCAATATCATCGATAATCGCCAGCGACACTAAAAAGATTTTAAGGGCGGTGGGAACACGCTTGCCCAACAGGGTCAAAACACCCAGGGCAAAGGCGATATCAGTGGCGGCGGGAATAGCCCAGCCTTGCATGGCGGCAGAGTTATTCCAGTTAAACCAACTATAAATCAGTGCTGGTATTGCCATGCCGCCAATTGCGCCAATACCGGGCAAAATAATCTTGCTGGGGGATGACAGTTCACCATCCACCAATTCACGTTTTAATTCCAAACCCACCAGGAAAAAGAACACCGCCATCAGACCATCATTGACCCAGAGCAATAACGGTTTAGCAATTTCAAACTCGGCAAAACGTATTTGAACCGGAATATCCAGCAAGCCGTTATAGAGAGCCTGCAGCGGTGTATTGGCAAAGATCAACGCCAGCACCGTGGCAATCACCAGCATAATGCCGCCCGCGCTTTCTAATTTCAGAAAGGTTTTAATGGGTTCAATCATAATTAGCTGTATCCAAATTCGTTTCATAGTTGCTATACCTGGTTAGCATAGCTGATTACGTGTCAGATAGAGGTTGAAATACTCAGCTTGAGGTGATGGCGGCTGCCAGGGGCCAGTTCAATATAGTCCTGCTCTGCATTGGCCGTTTCAATACACAACATACGCAGATAATCATCATCGGCAAAATTAGACAAGCGTTTGGATTTGTCTATCCATGGGTTCCAGACAATAGCGCTGTTGCTGCCCTCGCTTTCCAGGGTGATGCGTTGTTGGGCATCTTTGATGGTAATAGCGTGATCGGTACCGCGGTAAATGCGATCCACTTCCTGGTCAATCACCAGGCTGCCGTGCTGTTGTTTTTCTTGCCAGTCATCGAGGCTATCAATGTACGTGTGTTCGTCGAGGCCGCCAACTATCGTATCGTCAATGGCATTGACGCCAAAATAGGTATGCAGGGCGCTGGCAAAGCTAACGGTTTCACTACTGAGGTTATTAACCGAGAAGTCCAGACTCAGGCTTTCTCCAACGGTAATCACCATGCTTAGCTCACAGGCGTAAGGCCATAGTGGTTCTTCATTGTCAGCCAGGCTTAATTGCAGTTCCAGGCGCGTGGTATGCGGGTCGGGAGTTTCGACGGAGGCTAGCTCCCATAAACGGCTGCGCACAAAACCGTGGGCAGTTAAGTTCTCACCGGCAGCAGGAATTTGCTGCTGTACGGCATTAGCATTGCGGTGAATATCGCCAAACCATGGCCAGCACACAGGAATACCGCCCCTGAGCGGTGTCCCTTCACGATAATCACATGTATCACTGCACCAGATAACCGCAGGCTTGCCAGCGGTTTGATAATGGCTGACCTGGGCACCCTGCAAAAACACTGTAGCAGTAGCTGCCTTGTTCGTGATGCGTACCGCCAGCAGTTCCTTGTGCAGTTCAATAACTACGCCATCTAACTGGCCAAACTGGCTATAGAGTTGCTGCATTTGCTGGCCAATATCTGAACTCATGGTGTTTCCTGCCGGTTTCTTATTGAGGTACCTGAAAACAACTAAGCTTATAGGGAATGGCGGGTGGATAAAACCTTTGCCGTTGGTTTTCTTATCCCTTATTATCCGCGCCCATTCCTAGTGATTAATTGACCTGCGAGAAGTCTGTGTCCTCACCTGTTTTTGTTCCCGGCCAGCGCTGGATAAGTAATACCGAATCTGAATTAGGCCTTGGCATTGTAGTGGAATTGGCCAACCGCCGTGTAGAAATAAGTTTTCCAGCCTCCGGCGAACGCCGCACTTATGCGGTGGACAATGCTCCTATCAGCCGTGTGCAATATGAAGTGGGCCAGCAAGTACAAAATGAGCAGGGCGAGTTAATTACCGTTAGCGATGTGATGGAAAATCAGGGCTGCATCATCTACAACGGTGTGGATGAGCAGGGCGAGACCGTTATCCTGCCGGAAATAGACCTCAATAGTTTTATCCAGTTTAGTAAACCCCAGGACCGCCTGTTCGCCGGCCAGATTGATAAAAACCGCGCCTTTCAACTGCGCTGCCAAACGCTGGATAATATCCGTCACCAACAACAATCCTCGGTCAGGGGCTTGTTAGGTCCCAGGGTACAGTTACTACCTCACCAGCTCTATATTGCCAGCGAAGCGGCCAACCGACATGCCCCCAGGGTATTGCTGGCGGACGAAGTGGGTTTGGGTAAAACCATTGAAGCCGGTTTAATCTTGCACCAACAATTAATTAGCGGCCGTTCCAAACGCGTACTGGTTGTTGTGCCCGATAGTCTATTGCACCAGTGGCTGGTAGAAATGCTGCGCCGCTTTAATCTGTTTTTTACCATACTGGATGAAGCCCGTTGCGAAGGTCTGGAGGAGTTGGGTGATGTTGACAGTGATCCTTTCTTTGACGAAGTACCCGAAGTACAAGACGATAACTACAACCCTTTTGAAAGCGCTCAACTGGTACTGTGTACACTTTCATTTTTAACTAATAACCCCGAGCGCCAGGCCCAGGCTGCTGCTGCGGATTGGGATTTATTAATTGTCGACGAAGCTCACCACCTGCAGTGGAGTGAAGCTGAAACCAGCCCCGCCTATCGTTGTATTGAAACCCTGGCGCGCCAGGCCAGAGGCTTGCTACTGCTGACAGCAACACCGGAGCAATTAGGTGTGGCCAGTCACTTCGCCCGTTTACGGTTACTGGACCCCGACCGCTATTATGATCTGGCCACCTTTATTGAAGATGAGAAAAAACACCAGCCGGTGAATGAGTTGGTGCAGCATTTATTGGCGGATGATGTTTTCGAGCAGTTGCAAACTAATAGCAACTTGCTGGAGCAACTCGGCGGTTATTTAGGTGATGCATCGCTAGTACCGTTACAGCAAACTTTAGTGACAGAGCCTTCGGCAGAATTTGATGATGCCATCACCACGGTGATCAGTAGTTTATTAGATCGCCACGGTACCGGGCGTGTGCTATTTCGTAATACCCGCTCATCGGTTGCAGGTTTTCCAGATAGAGAATTACACTCATATCCCTTAGAGCCCGCTGACCGTTACAACGATGCTATTTTGCACGCATCCATAGAAGAGTTACTGGCCCCGGAGTTATTACTGGGTGGTAGTTGGATAGCGGAAGATCCACGGGTAGCCTGGTTGGCTGATTGGTTAAAAGGTCACCGCACAGAAAAAGTGTTAGTGATCTGCGCGCGGGCAGAAACCGCATTGGATTTAGAAGAGCATCTACGTTTACGCGGCGGTGTACAGTCGGCGGTATTCCATGAAGGTTTATCCCTGGTGGCAAGAGATCGGGCCGCAGCCTACTTTGCCGATGATGAAGAGGGGGCACAGGTATTAATCTGTTCCGAGATTGGCAGTGAAGGGCGCAACTTTCAGTTCTCCCATCATTTGGTGTTGTTCGATTTACCGCTTAACCCTGATCTTTTGGAACAGCGTATTGGTCGTTTGGATCGTATCGGCCAGCGTCATACTGTAGATATTCATGTGCCGTTTTATCAAGATACGGCGCAGCAGGTTTTATTACGTTGGTATCACGAGGGTATCAACGCGTTTGAACGCACTTGCCCTGCAGGCCTGGCCTTATACCAACAGTTTGAGCAGTCCTTAAGTCAGTGCTTAAACAGCGGCGACAATGGCGCGGCGTTGGAACAGCTGATTAATGAAACCAAAACTAAAACCGCAGAGACCTTGCAGACCCTGCAGCAAGGTAGAGATCGATTATTGGAACTAAATTCCTGCAATCACGAAAAGGCCGATGTGATTGTCGAGACCATGATTGAAGAAGAGCGCCGTCAGGAATTATCCGCTTATATGGAGCAGGTGTTTGACCAGTACGGTGTAGAGCAAGAACACCACAGTGCCGCTAGTGTTATTTTGCGGCCCGGTGATCATATGCTGGAACATACCTTCCCCGGTTTAACCGATGAAGGGGTGACGGCAACCTATTCCCGTGAAGTGGCTTTATCCCGGGAAGATATGCAATTTCTTAGCTGGGAACACCCTATGGTCACCGGTGCTATGGATATGGTGCTTAGCGGCGATTTTGGTAATACCGCTTTTTGTACCCTGAAATTACCGCCCTTAAAAGCGGGCACCGTACTGTTGGAAGCCATTTTTGTGGTGCATTGCACGGCGCCCGGTGAATTACAGTTACAACGTTACTTACCCTTAACCACTTTACGTATTGTAGTCGATAGCAATAAAACCGATTTAAGCAAAATACTCACGCCAGCGCATTTAGATAAACTGGGGCAGAAAGTGGCCAAGCGCAGCGCCCAGGATTTAATTCGCCATGCACGCCCACAAATCAGCGCTATGATTAGCCGCGCTGAAGAATTGGCCGAGCCGAAAAAAGATGAATTAATCGCGGAAGCTGCCGGTAAAATGCAAACCGAACAAGTGGCAGAGTTGCAGCGTTTACAAGCACTGGCAGCGGTAAACCCTAATATTCGCCAGGAAGAAGTGTTATACCTGCAAGAAACGTCGGTGAGTTTGCAGCGTTACTTGCAGGGCGCGCAACTCAAGCTGGATGCGGTGAGAGTGGCATTGGTTACAGATTAATTCCCGCCTGCGCGGGAATGACGGTAGGGGGGGTATGACGTTAATTATTAAAAATCGACCGTAACTCAGCAATTTGATCTTTGGCTGCTTCAATAATTGCCGTAGTTTGTTCAGATGTTAGCTGGTGTTTTTTAAGTTTTTCAAAAGCGGGGACGGAATTAATTTCCGGTAATAGCGGGCTGACATTTTCTTTGCCTTGCAGTGCATAAAGCGTAGCCACCTGCACCAAATCACAATAATCAAAGTCTGAGCCGTCCTCGGCAATGCTACCACTACCGCGCATCCAGTCATCGGACTCCCTGGCTACCGTGATTAAGTCCTCGGTAAAGCCCCAGCGAGTTAATACCATTTCACCAAGCTTGCTTCGCAGGTTGGTAGTAGCAATATTTAAGCGATTCTCATCGGTGGATAAATCGTAAAAACGTTCTGCATAGGTCAATACCACAATCTCACCAATGCTGTGAATCAAA
>JAAELM010000545.1 GCA_024226635.1 Oceanicoccus sp.
ATAGGGGTTCGCGCTGCTGAAACAATATAAGCATCTTGCATGATTTTTTCCTCCATTATTATTAACTTTTTGTGTAACCGTGCACACTTCCTTGTACTTTAAGGTTAAGAGTAACGCCAAGGTTGTCATTCCCGCATGTCTTTAGCAAGAATGACATAGGGGCTGAATGGTTAACTTGTTGTAACTACGGTGACTGTTTATTCAGTTTATTTATCTGCACCAGTATCTTCTGGTTTCTTCTCAGATTCGTCTGCTTGGGCAGTGGTCTCTTTCCGGCTTTGCATCCAATCTGTTTGGGCCTTCATCGCGTCCAACACCATCGAACCCCACATATTCATAGCCTGTTTGGTATCTGCTTCCTGTTGGCCTTTGTTACCAAACCTGTCCCGTAGATTTTGGATAGTTTCTTCGGCCTTTTCCAGGCGACGTTGAAGCGTGTCACATCTTTCCAATAACTCCAGGTAACGAGAACGAGGCACAACGCCCATCATACGCCACGAGTCCTCCAGCCACTCCTTAAACGCTTCAGGTTGGATGTTGCTTGTTGAACCTGAACCCATTGCAGCAGGCATAAATTTAGCCATCCAGTCACTTACCTCTTCCGGGTTATCGGCCATTTTGGATATGGACTGAAATGCTTCTTGGGCTTCTTTTGTCCCCTTCATTGCCTCGGCCATAAGGGTGAACCAGGCTTCCATTGTTTTAGGATTCATCATATCAATTTTAGGTTAGCAAATTAAGTGTGACGTCCACCATTGATGCTGAGAGTTGCGCCGGTAATGTAGCCGCCTGTTACGGGCGACATTAAATAAACGACCCCCCATGCAATTTCCTCCTCAGTGGCAAAGCGACGGAGGGGAATGGTTTTTAGGATTTTTTCTTTTACTTTATCAGGAATGGTCCTGACCATATCGGTTTCGGTGAAACCGGGGGACACAACATTGGCCCGGACACCGTAACGAGCGCCTTCAAGCCCCAAGGTTTTAGCCATTCCAATTAAACCGGCCTTAGTTGCCGAGTAGTTAACCTGACCAATGTTGCCTTGCTCGCCAACAACGGAACTGATGAAAATAAAGCAGCCCTCTTTGCGTTCATACATAAGCGGAGCAACGGGTCTAATGCTGTTAAACGCGCCGTTAAGGTTAGTCGAAATGACCGATTCCCACTGCTCGGGGTTCATTCTTGAAAGGAGGGTATCGTTGGTGATGCCGGCATTGGCCACAACTCCGTAGATTGGCCCTAACTCTTCTTCAACCTGCTGAACGGCCGCATCCATTTCCGCCAGGTTGGTAACATCGGCTCTAATAGGCAATTTGCCATTTGCCCCCGGGTCGCTACGATATGTATACGCCACCTGAGCGCCATGCTTTTCCAACTTGCCCACAATGGCTGCTCCAATACCTCGATTGCCGCCAGTTACTAAAACAACTTTATCTTTAAGTCCAAACATTGGCTTCCCCCCCCCCCTATCCTGTTAATACATTCACGAGTAAAGGTTCTATGTGTAGACTGTACATAGCGCATGTTGTTCTTAAAACAAAAATCTACTTCTATTTTAAGGTGCAGTATAGCCCATAAAATACCCCGCTTCAACCAAAAAACAAAGGAGCGCAAAGTATTAGGTTTGTAAAAACTTTACGCCCTTTATTTGAACTCCTGATTTTGATTTTTTGAGGGTGGGAGACTTGGATTATATTAGGCCCGTTCTTTAAGCCACTCAACGATGGTGGGCGGTAAATCTCGTTGAACTTTTCCGCTCACATACATGCCAATGTGTCCAGTCGGAAAAGAACGAACGGTGTAATCATTGGCGTTTATGTGTTTCTCAAGTGCCAGTGAAGATTTAG
>JAAELM010000546.1 GCA_024226635.1 Oceanicoccus sp.
CTGGAAACTGGAAACTGGTTTATGGGATTCAGTGGGTACTTCCTTGCCGGTGGTAGTTATGATGTTCAAACTATCATGCTCTGGCTCTTCCAGATGGTATTCTGCACAAAGGCAGTTACTATTATCGCTGGGGCTGTCGCGGAACGAATGAAGTTTGCGCCATACATAATTTACAGTGTTTTTGTATGCGGTATAATTTATCCAGTATACGGACACTGGATGTGGGGCGGCGGTTGGTTAAGCAGCTTGCCATATGGCGCGGGCTGTGTAGATTTTGCTGGATCAGGTGTTGTGCACACTGTGGGTGGAATGCTTGCCCTGGTTGGCGCCTTTTTTCTTGGCCCAAGAAAAAACAAATTCAACCCTGATGGAACGGCCAATGCCATACCGGGTCACAACCTTACACTGGTAGTCTTTGGTACCCTTCTTTTGGGATTTGGATGGTTCGGATTTAATTCCGGTAGTACACTTGGCGCGACCGACTTAAGGATTTCTGTTGTAGCGACTAATACCTTTTTAGGCGCTGCCGGTGGAGCGGCTCTCGTTATCTTTGTATCGTGGATCCTTTTTGGATTCATTGATATCGGTATGGTGTGTAACGGTGCGCTTGGCGGATTAGTTGCCATAACCGGTCCTTGTGCGTATGTTGCACCATGGGCGGCTGTAACAATTGGTATACTGGCCGGAGCAATAATGTGGGGTACTGTAATATTTGTAGAAACAAAATTGAAGATTGATGATCCGCTCGGCGCGGTTGCTGTACACGGCGCCA
>JAAELM010000547.1 GCA_024226635.1 Oceanicoccus sp.
CCGCCCTGGCGGATATAACAGCATAAGCATACAGTCTGGATTCCCGCCTTCGCGGAAATGACGGGGGATATTTTCGGGTATTGTATTATGTCGCTTTAAATCACTTTAAATAATTTTCCCCGTACCGATTTCCGATAAGCCAAAGGTGTCTGCCCCATTGCCTTTTTAAACCGCCCACAAAAATAACTACTATCTTGATAGCCAGAAGCACAAGCCACTTCTTGAATACTCAAGTTACTTGTACGCAATAACTCCCGGGCACTATCCAGCCGTTGTTGTTGTAAATAGTCACTGGCTGTTGTGCCTACCGCTTGCTTAAAACGTCGATTAAAAGTCCGTGGACTTAACTCCAGTTCAGCGGCTAACTCTGATAAATGAATACTCTCCCGGTAATGACGCTGCAACCATTCCTGTGCCTCAATAATTGTTTCATCCTGATGGGGGCTGCTAACTTGTTCCGCATAAGCGTGGTCAGCAAAAGGGCGACGAATTTCCGGGGAAAATTGGCTTTCAACTTGCCGGGCAATGGCCTGCCCATAACACTGTTGAATAAAATGCACCATTAAATCCGCAATAGAGTTAACACTACCGACGCAGTAAATATTATCGGCCTGGGTGATAAGGTACTGACGTTTTAGCTCTACCTGCGGATAGCGTTCAGCAAATTGATCACAGTAATACCAGTGCGTAGTGGCTGGCTGTTCATTCAATAAACCGGCCTCCGCCAAAAAATAACTGCTGGTACCCACCGCACAAATCAAACTCTGTTGTCTGGCCATGCGTTGCAACCAGGGAATAATCCAGCGGTGTTTTTTTAAATTATTTACCGGGTTACGCCATAACGAAGGAATAATCACCAGGTCCGTTTGTTCAATCATGTCAGGGGTTGCCGTCGCCACGATGCTTAAACCGCCCGCTGTCATTACCGGCCCAGTTTGCTGGCTAACAATTTCAATCTGTAAGCGGGGTTGTTTGCGGTTACGTGTCCGAACCTGCTCATTAGCTGCGTTGAGGATTTCCAGCGGTAGGCTGATGCTGGTGGCAAGGCAGGCTTGGGGAGCCACTAGGGTGATATGTTGCATCAATGATGACCTAAATGTCCGGTTGGCGTAAAAGTTACATTGTATGTCTTTATGGTTTCATTTTAATAGCGCTTTTGCGAGTAGAATGTTCTCAAATTGCTTCATTACTTATACATAAAGCATTGCCCAGGCAGGACACACTATGGCTAAAATTCCCGTAATTACTGGTTTTGGCGGCATTAATACCGCCGGTAGAAGTTCCTTTCACCACGGTTACCGCCGTTTGATTCTGGATGCACTGAATCAGCAGCAGGCCGACCAGACCTACCGAAGCCTCGCCAGTTTGATGAAGTTGGAATTAAACGGTACCGAGCAGCAAAAACAGTTTATTCGTGACCATACCTTGATTCGCCGTATTGAAGATGAGCGTTTTAAGGTTGATGGCATTCGTATTAACAAACGTATACCGGTTAGTGTCTCTGGCGATGACTCTGCCAGCTTTATCACCAAAGCCCGTAACCTGCCTCAGCAGATTCCTGAAAACTGGAAGGTTAGCCCGATTGAAGACAAAATGGTTAAAGTCGATATCACCGGTGAAACAGAATTTATGTACCCCACCAAACGCAGTATTGCGGTTCAGGCGGCGGGGCAGTTACCCACTGGTTTTGATCCCGGCAGTTTATACCCCGCACGCAGCCACCCCCGCGGTTTGGAAATGGCAGTCTATGGTGCCTCTGATGCGGTGCGGTCCATGGGTATTGATTGGGATGTGGTTTGCCAGCACGTGTCACCGGATCAAGTGAGTGTCTACGCCGGCAGTGCTATGGGTCAATTAGATCAGCATGGTCACGGTGGTATGTTGGGGGCTCGCTATAACGATAAGCGTACTACTTCAAAACATTGTCCTTTTGGCCTGGCAGAAATGCCAGCGGATTTTATTAATGCTTATGTACTGGGCAGTATGGGTAATACCGGTACTTATGTGGGTGCCTGTGCCTCGTTCCTCTACAACCTGCGCGCTGCCGTTAGTGATATCCAAAACGGCAATGCCCGGGTGGTGGTGGTTGGCAGTAGTGAAGCCCCGGTAGAATCGGATGTTATGGAAGGCTATGCCGTAATGGGGGCGCTGGCAACAGACCAGGCCCTATTGGAACTTGATGCAAAACAGGGTTTGAACAGCCCGGACCACCGTCGTGCCGCCAGACCATTTAGTAGTAACTGCGGTTTTACCATTGCCGAGTCTTCGCAATATATCGTATTGATGGATGATGCATTGGCGATGGATTTAGGTGCTACGGTGCATGGCGCGGTAACCGATGTTTTTGTGAATGCCGATGGCCATAAAAAGTCGATTTCTTCACCGGGTGTTGGCAATTACATCACTATGGCCAAAGCAGTAGCTTCCGCCCGTGGTTTGTTGGGTGATGAATCCATCAGGCAGCGTTCTTTTGTTCAAGCTCACGGTACCAGTACACCGCAAAACCGTGTCTCCGAGTCCCATATCCTTAATGAAACCGCCAAGATGTTTGGCATCGAAAATTGGCCAGTAGCGGCGATTAAAGCCTATGTTGGGCATTCACTGGGTGCTTCTCCAGGTGACCAGATAATGGCTACCCTGGGTGTTTGGTCTGACGGCATTATTCCGGGTATTGGTACCATTGATCACGTGGCTGAGGATGTTTACCAAAGCAACCTGCAAATCGGCAGCTCCCATATTGATGTCGGCGCCCGCAATATTGATAGCGCCATTCTCAACGCCAAAGGTTTTGGCGGTAACAATGCTTCAGCTACCGTTATCGCTCCCCATATTGTGGAGACCATGCTGGCCAATAAACACGGTGCAGAGGCAATGACAGCCTATAAAATCCGTAATGAAGCTGCCCTGGAACAAGCGGCAGCCTATGATGAATCTGCCCTGAGTGGCGATGCTTTACCTATCTATAAGTTTGACCACAATGTCCTGGGCGATGAGGATCTCAGCTTCTCTAGTCGTAAAATCAGCGTCCCGGGCTACGAGTTTGATATTGATCTGGACCTCACATCACCTTATGCTGAGCTGCTTTAGCGGCAGATTATTAATTATAAAAAAGGTGTACCCAACAGTGGCTTCACAGAGTCAACAGAGCAATACCAGACCCTACCTGTTAAATGTTCCCTCCCTTAACAAATCTGTCAGCCTATGGGTGCACGACCAGCGTGACCAACATGTCTCCAAGGGGATTGCTGAACAGGGCATCTGGGAAAGTTACGAAACCCAGTTATTTATGCAGCGTTTAAAGCCGGGTATTAACGTGGTTGATGTGGGTGCCAATATTGGTTACTACAGTGTTATCGCCGCTGACCAGTTAGCCGGTAGTGGATACATTGCCGCCTTTGAACCCGACCCGGAAAACTATCAACTACTCCAAAAAAACTTACAGCATAATCACTTTGATGCTATTGATGGAGGAAAGGTTGATGCGGTACATGCAGGCTTGGCAGGGCAAGATAGCGAAGGCGAATTATTTTTAAGCGATAGCAATTTTGGTGACCACCAAATTTATGACGCAGGCGAGGGCAGGGCTTCACGATCTATTCGTTTACTGAATGGTAGCGACTATTTACAGCAAAAAATCCAACATATCGATTTACTAAAAATTGATACCCAGGGGGCGGAGTCCGCAGTGATAGCCGGCTTGTTGCCCCTGTTGCAAAATAGCGGCGATAAACTCAGCATAATAATAGAGTTTTGGCCCTATGGTTTACGTCAATCAGGTTCCAGTGCTCACCAGTTGGTGGATATGTTAAGCAGCTTAAATTTGCCAATAAGAATCATTGACCATCTTGACCGTAACTTACTGCATTGCACCGAACAGCAACTCAGGGAGTGGGTAGATATGGTAGAAACCAACCCGCAAGATCAGGGGTTTATGAATATATTACTGGGGAAATAAGTCCTTCCTGAACGGTACACCCACCATCAGGAGTAATTCCTCCTGAAAGCTTGATTGCGGGGTGCATAGTCACTATTATTTGCTCCCCTGCCACTCAAAGTTATCCGCCGACTCTATGGATGCCCTGACCCTACTTCACAGCCGAAATTCAGCACCAAGACTCCGTGAACCCGC
>JAAELM010000548.1 GCA_024226635.1 Oceanicoccus sp.
AAATCTGCTGTACCTATGTTGCACACCTCTACGTAGTAGATCAGCTGATTGTCGCAAACCTGACCACTATTGCTTACCTGCACGTCTATATGCGCGTAGGGTATACAACCAGCGCCATTTGTACGGGTAAAGGCTGTGCTGATGTTGTTGCCCGTGTTGTCTTCTGTTTCGGTAAGTGTTGCGCCATTTAAGGTGGGCGATAGTGGTACTGCATTGGCGGCCAAACTGCCATCTATGTTTACCACAGCATACACCGTACCTGCATTTAACAAGGCCGCATTGCTGGTACTGTTGGCATAGGTGCCGCCATAGGCCGTTATACTCGGACTTACTACACTTTCGGTAAACAAGTACTGAGTACCCGGCACGGTGGGGTTGCCGTTGTAAAAGGCTACGTCTAAAGTGCCGCTAAAGTTTCCAGTACCACTATTGGTAATAGTATAGTTTAGGGTGGCCGAAGGAGTGGTGCTGCAATTGATTATTTCAAAGGAGGTTATCTCCGGCGATAAATCTATGTAAGGATCGGCAGGGCCACATATTACATTTGTCATGCTATTTATATACGTAAGGGCATCATTCTGCAAAGTGGCATAGTCTGCTGCTGCGAAATAAGCTCCCGGTGAGGCTACTTTGATGCCTTTCAAGGCAGTGACCGATGCTGCATCATCAATAGCCATTACCACTATGGTGATCCCACTGTTTTTTATCTGAGTGGCCAGGCTTGATATGTTTGAGGGGACTTGAGAGGCCCAAGCGTCTGTCATTAATACAATAACGGGTTTCTCGTCTCTCGTCCCCCCAATAGGGTCTTGTCGCACCCATTGGTTGGCTTTTAATAAGGCTTTATAGGGATCTGTCCATCCGCTAAATGGGCGAGCCGAATTACTGTACGCAACTAAATCGCTCTGCGAAGTGGTAAAGGTAGCCCCTGCAGAAGGAAAACTGTATTCTTC
>JAAELM010000549.1 GCA_024226635.1 Oceanicoccus sp.
AGTTGTTGATGCCAAGGCGACAATTTATGAGAACCTTGAGAACATGAATAAGCTAGAAATGGAGTGCGAAGACGGGAGCTTTATTGTTATTGGTGAGAAAGCCTTACAGGGCGCTGTGATGGTTTTTAGTGCAGCATAACCAGTTGCTCAGCGGGCGCAGCTCCGATGCAGCTAATTGTTATATTTTTTGGAGATTTTTAAATGCTGAAAGTACATAGGTGTGAAGATAGTAAGTACGACATTAATTGGGTTTCCGCTAACTGCCCTGCAGTAATGATCGATAGAAATTACAAAGAGCGACACGAGCCAACTTATAGTGGCGTTTCCTTGATAGCCCAAAGCCCAGAAGATGAAAACTGGCTCATGGAGTATGGGCATAATGAAGAAGGCTTCATGAGCGTTAGCGATTTTACAAAGAAAGGGCGCGTTTTTGAGGTTATGCCTTTTGAGCAAGCGATAAAAGAACTTGAGGCTAACACAGCTAGAGTGCTTGCAGAAATATAACCCAGAGCTAACCGCGTGAGCGGTAGCGAATCTGGTTGAGTGAATTGTTAAATGCTTTCGATGGCTAGTGTGTGGCCTGAACCGTTGGAAACGGCGGTATCGAAACGGGAGCCGCCCCGTACACATAAAGGCTCCGCTAGGTTTAGCAGATACCTAGCTTCGTATACGGTCAGAGCGTATCGAAACTGCTAGGCGTGGCCCGCGTCAAATAACGCTCAGGGCATTTAACACTGAAATCAACGTCACTAGACCGTATATTTCGGAGTTAAGAACAATCTTTATTGCCTTACACATATAAACCATTTACAATCGAATAATGAAAACATACTCACAAAGCAAAATCAGCAAGATC
>JAAELM010000550.1 GCA_024226635.1 Oceanicoccus sp.
CGCGTTGTAGATTTGCGCTTTAGCGGAAATAACAGCATAAGCATGCGGGCTGGAGTCCCGCCTTCGCGGGAATGACAGTAAGTTAGGGGTTGGTAGCCATTTTCTTCACGCCGTAAACCGGCAGTGCATCCATCAGAATATGACCAGCCTCAGTAAGTAGAGGATCAATTTCCTCCTCTTCATCTTCTTCGGTTTTATCTTCCACTTCTTGATCAGCCTCTTCGGCTTGCTCCTCTTCATCTAAAGAAGCCAGTGGGTCCAAACCTTTGGCAGTGCGGCGTGCATTTTCAATCACCAGTGCTTTCGCTTTATCTTCGTCTTGCTCAGCGAGGCGAGTTTTCTCATTTAAGCTTATTGAGGTCACAGCACGTGACTCTTCCAGCAGTTCAAGTTGTGCTTCCAGAAAGATAAAGTCAGGGTCAGTTTTTAAACGCCCCGCATGTTTGCTTTTCAGTTGGGGCATAATCGCCGGCAGATTAAAATAGCGGTGGTGCCTGATGGGGTCAATGCGGTCCCATGCCAGTGCGTTATCCAAAGAGCTTTCACCCACTTTTTCTTTATCATAGATAGCCGGGAATTCGATATCTGGAATGACACCACGGTGCTGCGTACTTTCACCGGAAATACGGTAGAACTTGGATTCAGTAATTTTTAACTGACCTTGCTTAAGCGGTGTTAATGATTGCACCGTGCCTTTACCAAATGACTGGGTACCCACCACAATGCCGCGCTGGTAATCCTGAATAGCACCGGCAAAAATTTCAGAGGCAGAGGCGCTTAGGCGATTGATTAAAACCACTAATGGCCCTTGGTAATAAGGGCTTCTCGCACGTTTGCCATCGCGATAAACCTGCTTATTGGAATGCCTGATCTGAACGGTAGGGCCTTGCTCGATAAACAAACCGGTTAATTGATTTGCCTCCTGTAAGGAGCCGCCGCCATTTTCCCGTAAATCGATAATGATGCCATCAACACCTTCTTCAATGAGTTCCGATAACAACTTGCTAACATCCCGCGTGGTGCTCTTATATTGCGGGTCGCCTTTGCGCATCGCTTCAAAATCAATATAAAAAGCAGGAATATCGATAATCCCTATCTTAGACAGCTTGTCGTTGTGGTAGATATCCAGCACTTTTTTCTGGGCGCTTTGTTCTTCCAGTTTTACAGTGTCTCGTACAATTTCAATAATCTTATGTTCGTCATCAGTTTTGGCGCTAACCGGAATAACCTCAAGGCGAACCTTGCTACCTTTCTTACCCCGGATCAGTTTGACGACCTCATCCAGTCTTAAGCCAATAACGTCTTCAATTTCACCATCATCTTGTGCGACACCCACAATACGATCAGAGGGTTGTAGTTGACCTTGTTTATCAGCAGGCCCTGCATGCACAAGGCGTACAACTTTGGTGAACTCATCTTCTGTTTGTAGCACAGCACCAATCCCTTCAAGGGAAAGGCTCATATTGATATTAAAGTTTTCAGAGGTTGTGGGTGACAAATAATTGGTATGGGGATCATAGAGAGCCGTCATTGAGTTCATATAAATCTGGAAGGCATCTTCCGAAGTGGACTGCTGAACCCGGTTTAGCTGGTTCTGGTAGCGTTTAATTAGCAGTGGGGCAATTTCAGCTTCTTCTTTGTTGGCGGCACGTAAGCTGATCACCCGGCTTTTAATAATCTTGCGCCATAACTCATCGGCTTCAGCCGAGTTAGTGGGCCAGGGCGTCTCCTTGCGGTCAAGTTCCAGTGATTCATCTCGTTCAAAGTCCATTGAAGCGACCAACTCAGGCAGCTTTTCAATAATGGAATTAAGTCGGGCCACCAGGCGTTGCTGATAGCGGTTAAATATAATATAACCGGGATTGAGGTCCCCCTTATTCATGGTGTTATCAATGGTGTAGCGATACTGCTCAAATTCTTCCAGGTCAGCGTTTAAAAACAGGCTTTTATTGCCATCCAGCCGCTTCAGGTAATTATCGAAGATACGCGATGACATGCGGTCATTGAGGGTTTGGGTAATATAGTGGCGCTGGCCAAGCTTGTTGATAATATCCAACGCGGTTTTGGATTGCTGCTTGCTATAGGTGATATCGCCCTTTGGGGGTTCTACTTTGGCGCTAATGGCCGAAGAAGCTAGTAGGGTGGTCAGTAGTGCAGTGCAAACGGCGATAAAACGGGCACGGTTTGTAACGGTCATAAATGTTTATCTCAACAGGCTCTTAGCAAAACAGAGCGACAATATGGCATTAAGTTCAGTGAAATGGCGATATCCAAGCCAATAGGCGAGTCACTATAAGACAACTTAGGGTGATATTAATAGTGAGTAGCGGTCTTGGGTGGCTGTACTAGTGATGCTTTCATTCTATATATTACTTTAAATAGATCCCTTAACTACTTGAATCTATTATTTATTGTCCGCCTTTTTTACACGAATTGTGCTGCCTTCAAGGTCAATGGCATTCAGTGTTTTTATAGCGGCTTTAGCCTCGCCCGGGTTTGGCATCTCTACAAAGCCGAAACCCTTGGAGCCTCCGGTTTTTTGGTCCATCACTACATTACAGGACTGAACGCTGCCGTGGGCCTGAAACAGCTCAAGGATAGTGGCTTCAGTTGTGCTGCGACTTAAATTACGGATTAATACTTTCATGGATTTGCCGTGATGGTTTAAAGTGGGCGGGCTATGTTAACAGTATGTATGGCTAGCTCCCAGTAAAGGTTTAAGGATTTATGAGCAAACAACAACCGAACAACCCCCTGCATGGTCTTACCCTTGAGGCTATTCTTAGTAATCTGGTGGAGCATTACGGCTGGGATGGCCTGGGCAGTAAAATTGATATCCGCTGTTTTAATAATGACCCTTCGATTAAATCCAGCCTTAAGTTCCTTAGAAAAACACCCTGGGCCAGGCAAAAAGTAGAGCAGCTGTATTTGGATACCCAAAACAGCGTATGGCTAAAAGGCGAATAATAATCCATCAGCTCATAGCAACTCTGCTAAAATAGCCGCAAAAATCCCCACTGGAAGCCTGAATTGTCATTACTTACAGATCTGCCCCTGCACAAACAACTCTTTAAAGCGCTGGATAAGCTGGGCTTTACCGAGGCCACCAAGGTGCAGGCCGAGGCTATCCCTGCCGCTATTTCCGGTAAGGACCTTTTGGTGTCAGCGCAAACGGGAAGTGGTAAAACGGCTGCTTTTCTGCTGCCCATTTTGCACCGGCTGCTGGAACAGGAATCACCTAACACCGGCACCAGGGCGCTAATTCTGTTACCAACCCGCGAGCTTGCCCTGCAAACAAAAAAGCATTTCGAGCAGCTTGCCGCTTTCACCTATCTAAAATGCGGTTTGATTATCGGTGGCGAGGCCT
Source organism: Oceanicoccus sp. (assembly GCA_024226635.1). Taxonomy (GTDB): domain Bacteria; phylum Pseudomonadota; class Gammaproteobacteria; order Pseudomonadales; family Dasaniaceae; genus Oceanicoccus. The sequence continues at coordinate 3,368 of JAAELM010000550.1, forward strand.
ATAAGCATCAGGTAGCTACCCTGCGGAAAAACCCTGAAGTATTAATAGCAACACCCGGGCGCCTCGTTGATCATATTGAGAAGGGCAATCCTGACTTTAGGGATTTGGAAGTATTAGTGCTGGATGAAGCTGATCGTATGTTGGATATGGGCTTTGCCATAGCCATGCATACCATTTCCGAATAC
>JAAELM010000551.1 GCA_024226635.1 Oceanicoccus sp.
AACGTGTGGGTGGCGAATTGTAACTTCGCGCGAAAAAACAGACAAATGACAGATCTTGCGCCCGATAGCAGTCTGCCCTACCCTGTTTGACCATGAAGGAGCGCGTGGTGTTTGGCGCCGGTGATCCAAAAGGTGGGGCTGCTGGGTCAGTTTTTCATTTGCTTCCTTCAGATGAACATTTTAACCATCGAGTGCAGGTGACAGGTAGCATCATGGCAGATGCATGTGCTGAACAGCTGCGAGCCTTTTTTCGGAGTCGGCGCTGAAGACTAATTCACATAGTCCTTACGCTTGATATCGTACTGACTCATCTTATTATTGAGTGTTCTACGAGGTAGCTGAAGCTCTTCTAATACATCGGCTACATTACCTTTATGCTTTCGCAGTGACTGACTGATCGCTTGAGTTTCAAACTGCTCCACACGGGCAGCCAGTCCGCTGGGCTGGCTTGCACTATCGCTTGTTTCATCGGCTTGCCCCAGCAGTGAACCAATATGCAGCTTTGGTCCAACCTTAAGTACATAGCGCTCGGCAATGTTTTTTAGTTGGCGTATATTTCCAGGCCAAGGGTGTTCCATCAGCAGTTGATACTCTCCAGTGGAGGGCTCGACGTAATCGCGCTCAAACTGATAGGCAGCCTTTTTAGCATAGTGATCATATAGCAATGGAATATCTTCGCTACGATCAGCCAGTTTTGGAATATGCAGTTCAGCGATATTTAGGCGGTAATATAAATCTTGTCTGAATGCTCCTGCATCTGATGCTTGCTCCAGGTTGGCTTTACTTGCAGCAATCACCCATATATCTAATTCCACCTGTTGATTGGAACCGAGCCGTTCTAGTTTTCGTTCCTGTAATACGCGCAGGAGTTTGATTTGAAAATTGAGTGGCATACTCTCAATTTCATCTAAAAATAGTGTGCCGCCATTGGCATGCTCAATTTTACCGATACGCTTTCCAGTAGCGCCAGTAAAAGCACCTTTTTCGTGACCAAAGAGTTCACTCTCAAATAGTGTCTCTGGGATTGCACCGCAGTTAACTGCAACAAAAGGGCCTTTGGTTCTAGGGCTCCACTCATGGAGGCATTGGGCAACCAGTTCTTTACCTGTGCCGGTTGCGCCGTTTACAACGGTGTCAATTGGAGTTTCTGCCAGCTGCATGATTTGTTGGCGAAGTTGTCGAATTGAAGGTGATAGCCCTAGTAACCGATTTTCCAGGCTTGCGCCTCGATTCACTATACGTTTCAGCTTTCGGTTTTCCAGTATCAACTGGCGTTTCTCCCACGCGCGTTGAATTCGGTCAATGAGAATCTCAGGTTCTACGGGTTTCTCGATAAAATCATAGGCACCATCATGAATGGCTTTAACTGCCATCTGAATATCACCATGAGCAGTCACGAGTATGATGGGTAGATCTGGATCGATCTCGTTACACTTCTTGGCAAACTCCAAACCATCCATTCCCGGCATCTTTATGTCTGAAACAATCACTACATTAGATTGGGCATGAAGTGTTGCCAGTGCTGTTTTTGCATTTGCGAATTCACTTACTTCTATGCCGGACAAGTTTAACCACTGACATGTGGCTTTGCGAATAGCGGCTTCATCATCAACCAAAACAACATGTGGAAGGTTCTGTTTCTGGTCGGTGTTATATATTCTATTGTTGTCCATTTGATACTCGGTCTTTATGGTTAAGCGACAGTTTAAAGAGTGTTCCTGGTCCTGCTTGATCTATGACAGCAAGGTCACCACCGAACTCTTTAGCAATTCCGTATGAGACAGAAAGGCCTAGCCCTAAACCGTCACCAATCGCTTTGGTTGTAAAGAAAGGGTCGAATACTTTGGGTAAGTTTTCTGGGGTGATACCGTTGCCTGTGTCAGAAACAAGGATATGAGTTTTGTCGAAATCGACCTCTACCCAAACACTCAGTTTATGCACTTCCGTGACGGGCAGTTCTTGCATTGCATCTAAACCATTACGTATCAAATTGATTATGATCTGCTCCAGTTTGATTTCATCAGCAGTGACGTATATGGGATGGTTTGGTTTTTTAATATTTAGAGTTAACCCAGGTTTATTCAGACGCGGCCCTAATAACAATAGAGCGTTGTCGATGACCTTGAAAACATCAACGGCAGTGGTTTGTCCTTTTGATTTTCCAGCAAAACCTTTTAGGTGGCCTACAATTTTGGTGACACGGCGAATCATTGAGGCGATATCCTCAAGATTTTCGGTAGCCCCCTGTTTATCGTTACGCTCGAACAAGATGCGGGTGCTGGCAATAAAAGTCTGCATGGCAGAAAGAGGTTGATTGATCTCATGCACAATGCCCGCTGACATCTGTCCCAGTGCTGCTAGTTTCTCTGCCTGAATCAGCTCTTCGTGCGTTTGGTGTAGCCGTTCTTCGGCCACTTTTCTGGAGTCGATCTCTTCAAGTAGCCGTCTGTTGGTCTCATTGAGTGCTTTTGTACGTTTAGCAACACGGCTCTCTAGGGTATGGCGGCTGCGAATTTGATTGACCACAATAAAACCGATGAGTGCCAGCAGAATCGTAATTAGGCCGCTAATGAGTAGAGCGTAGCGCCTCTTTTCAACTAAGCCTTTGAGGTCTGTTAGGTAGTAGAGTGTCCAGTTAAGCTCGGGAAGCAGGCGTTTGTGCATCAAGTAGTTTTCTGGGCGTGCATGGCTGCTACCGGGGCTAGATAATTCTAGCATTTTATGCCCCTGTGGCGATCTTTTTTGCGTCAGTACGTTTAAGGGCGAGACCCTGTTGTTGCCATATTTTTTTTCAGTAACAAAGCGTTTGAGAATAGCTTGGGGTACCGGGGTAATACTTTTGTATTTCCATGCCTCCTGACTAGATAGGAATATGACACCATCGGAATCAGTCACCAATACAAGTTCGCCACCACTGGCCCAATCGATTTCAAGCTGCTTCATGTCTATTTTTATAACAGCGACACCAATGGTCTGTTGCCCGACCTCTATGGGACGTGACAGAAATAGTCCAGGCCTTCCGGTACTGGCTCCTACCGCAAAAAATTGGCCTTCACGCCCAGCGATGGCATCTTTGAAATAGGGGCGGAAGTGGTAATTTTTTCCGACAAAACTCTCTTGTGATGCCCAGTTGCTGGAAGCGAGTACGGAACCCTCACGGTTCATAAGGTACAGGGCTGCGGCACCAGATTCTAGCTGCCATGAGGCAAGCTTATGATTAACCTGTGAGGCTTGGTTTTCCCCTTTCAGCAGATTGATGACATCTTGATCACGGGTTGCAATAAAGGGGAGGTAGTCGAACCGTTGCTTTGCCGATTGAACCGTAGATGCATAGAGTTCAAGCCGCTCATTTCCTTGGCGTTCAAGGGTTTCAAAATACTGATACTCAGCCAACTGAACCAATGCAATAGCCAGCACGATACCAACGGCTATGGCACTTGCCAGGACCAAGAGGCAGCGATTGTTAATTCGGCTAGTTGTTGTGAGCTCTGAATTCCTCATAGGTGGTATTAGTTACTTGCTGCTTTTTTGCTCTCTGAACTTGTGGTCATAGGGATCAGTGCATGAATGATTTATAGAGCACATACTGGGCCAACCCTCGATTTACTTTTTTCAGCTGGCGATCCATCGGCTGCCCTTTGTGCCAAAGCTTCTTTGCAGGCTAGTTTGGCTCCCTTCTCTGTGATTTTTCAGAGCCAGCACCCCACGCCTGAATTATCGATATTTCAATAGTGAGCCATTTTCTACCTATTTGTCTTTGTTGTATCAGCCAATTATGGCTTATATTTCCAATTTAATCTCTGGTGGTTGGATGAGAGTGTGGCTCAGATGGTAAAAAAGCGAGTAGTAACAACGAGATAATGGCGAATCCCCCCAAGTGGCCTGGAAATTGTATTAGCAGAGGGTGAAGTCAGGCCGGTGAAAATCCGGAAATTAATAAACCAGAGTTGGAGGAATACGATGAAAAATTTTAAGGAAGCCGCCGTAATAACAGCAGTAGCAGCCAGTTTTGTGGTGGGCGAAGCCTATGCAGCAACTGAGTGGAATGTCTCGGTTTGGGGTAAGCGGCGGGCCTTTACAGAAAATGTCGAGAAACTGGCAGAGTTGGTTAGTGCGAAGACCAACGGTGAGTTTAAGATGAATATCTCTTACGGTGGTTTATCAAAGTCCCGTGAGAATCTTGATGGTATCGCAATCGGTGCATTTGAAATGGCGCAGTTCTGCTCTTTCTACCATAAGAAAAAGAACCCAACCATTACCGTAACTGAACTGCCATTTTCACGAGATCTATCGTTGGCTCGAATTGCAGATATTTACAGTGCGGTCTACAAACATCCTATTGTTGTGAAAGACCTGTCTCGTTGGAACGCTACTCTGCTTATGCCTACGCCACTACCCCAATACAACATTGTGAGTAAAGGTACACCAATATCTGGGTTGGCTGATTTCAAAGGTCTGCGTGTTCGTGGCCCCGGTGGCATTATGGGGGTGCTTAGCAAACTTGGTGCGGTTAAAACCAGCGTACCGTTTACAGAGGTGCGTCAATCTATGGACTCTGGTGTGATCGATGCTGCCTCTTTCGCACCTCATGCCCATCTTGCTACAAAATCGTACAAAGTAGGTAAGTGGTCAACCACCAACCTTAATTTGGGTTCCGCCAACTGCCCCGTAATCGTGAATACTGAAGCACTTGATGCCTTGAGTGCAGATAATAAAACGGCACTGCTCGGTTCAGTTGATGAGGCGATGGCCCACTATGTGAATAACTATAACAACAATACAACCGGGCAATATGCAGATGCCATAAAAGCAGCCGGTCTTACCCAAGTGAGCTTTAGTCCAGCACAGACAAAAGAGTTGGATGCGCTCGCAACATCCGTTCGGCAAGAGTGGGTGAAAGCAAATAATGGATCATTCGATGCACAGCAGTTGTTTGATTATACAGCTGCACTATTTGCGGAATAAAGTTTTGCTCCGCTCCAAATCCGAACCCCTTTGTTAAGGGGTTCGGATACTTGAAGTTACTATAAATTGAGGTAGTGGCTTCATCTCCATTTGGCTTTTCCACGGATCTGTTTCTCTGGGAAGGTTACTGTTACACGGGTGATTTATGTCTGCATCATCAGCAGTTTTGCAAGATCAGTCTAGGCTCAGTCGGATCGATCGAATCTATTTCAAACTAGAAACAGTGCTCACCCTGTCGGGAGGCGTGGTGATATTTCTCCTGGTATTTTTGGCATCCGCTAATGTATTGGGTCGCTGGTTATTCAACATGCCGATTAGTGGCTATGTGGATTGGGTTGAGCAGGCAATGGCTTTCTTTGCATTTCTTGGCCTTTCCTATACCCAGCGTATTGGTGGCCATATTCGAATGGATATGTTGGTTGGGTCACTGAAGGGTAGGTTACTGTGGATCAGTGAACTGCTCTCTGTGCTGTTGATGTTTCTGGTCACTCTTGTACTTATTTATGGCTCCTATTTACATTTTTATCGGGCCTTTAGCATTGGTGACTCATCTGTGGATATTGACCTGCCTACTTGGCCAGCAAAGCTGGTTGTGCCGATAGCTCTATCTATTTTTGCCCTGCGCCTGTTGCTGCAAATTTGGGGTTATGCAAAAGCCGTTGCTAATGGTGGAGATAGCCCTGTAGCGGTACCCCTAATAGAGGACGCGGCCGCAGTAGCCGCCCAAGAGGCGGAGTCCGTCATGGGATCTTCTAGCAAAGGGGAGGGAGCGTGATGGGATTATTTGAGCTGATGGGTAGCCTTGACTCCATAAGTATTGGTCTGTGGGTTACAGGCGCCATGTTGTTGTTGGTGGTTATCGGCGTGCGTGTGGCTTTTGCTGCAGCACTGGCTGGGTTTCTGGGGCTCCTATGGATTTTCTCTGCCAAGATGGGTTTTGAAAAGGGGTTTATGGTCGCAGTGAAAATGGCGGGGACCATTCCTCACTCAAAGGTCTCTACCTTGGCTCTGTCACTGATTCCAACATTTATACTTATTGGTTTTCTTGCATATCATGCCGGGCTTACACGAGCCCTGTTTGAAGCTGCCAAGCGTTGGGTGGGTTGGCTGCCTGGTGGCATGGGGGTAGCAACTGTATTTTCTACTGCCGGCTTTGCAGCGGTTTCAGGCGCTTCAGTGGCAACATCTGCCGTGTTTGCCCGTATCGCTGTTCCAGAAATGTTGAAACTGGGCTATGACAAACGTTTTGCTGCTGGCGTGGTTGCTGCTGGTGGTACGCTGGCTTCGCTTATTCCGCCTTCGGCAATCCTCGTGATATACGCAATCATAGTTGAGCAAGACGTAGGCGCGCTGCTGATGGCTGGCTTTATTCCCGGCGCCGTATCTGCTGTTATCTATGGTGGGCTGGTCATTATTCTTGCAAAAACACGTAAGGACTTTGGGCCACCTGTTACCGGTTATAGCTGGAAGCAACGGTTTGAGAGTATTCCTGGAGCGCTGCCGATCTTTGTGGTGGTGGGTATCATCATGGTTTGCATCTATGGCGGAGTTGGAACGCCTACCGAAGCGGGGTCATTGGGTGCAGTGGTTGTATTGACTATGGCGCTAATTAGGGGAATGCGTTTGCCCCAGTTGAAAGAGTCTCTGCTAGAGACGGCAAAGCTTACAGTGATGATCTTTACCATTATTTGGGGCGTGCTGTTGTACGTTCGATTTCTTGGCTTTGCAGATTTGCCCAGTGCTTTTTCAGATTGGATCACGGGCCTAGAGCAGAACCCAATGATGACGCTATTGTTGATTCTATGCGCTTATGCCGTACTGGGTATGTTCATGGATGCCATTGGTATGTTGTTGTTGACCCTACCGGTGGTGTATCCGGCAGTGATTGCACTAAATGGGGGGGAGGCGGTTACTGTTGCAGAATCTGCTTTTGGTGTTTCAGGTGTCGGCTGCTCCATATGGTTTGGCATTATCGTGGTGAAAATGGCTGAGCTCTGTTTGATTACACCTCCAATTGGTTTGAATTGCTTTGTGGTTGCCGGAGTGCGACCCGAATGTTCGGTGCAAGATGTGTTTAGGGGGTGTACTCCCTTCTTCATTGCGGATGTGATTACCATCGCGGTACTTATCGCACTGCCTAACATTGTACTCTGGTTGCCTGGGCAAATGGGTTTTTCCTAGCAAACAAGTGGCAATGGTGCTCGATGGCGCCATGGAACACCGTTTGAACCGCGTAATCTTGGCGAATTACGCGTGATGTAGAGGCTTTTCCCAGGAAGAGCACGAATTTCAGAGCTGCAAACAAGTTGAGGCCTTGCCGCAACCGCAAAGGCTGCAATTTCTAAAGGTATAAATAAAGGTGATAAAGGTGACGGAGGGATTATTGTTTAATCAGCTATCGGCGCCTTGCGCGGCCTGCCTCTTACCGCCTGGCCCAGGGAGACACCATACCTGTTCTCAATGAGCTGCCGAAACCTGTCATCGCCCACCGGGTGGCAATACTCACTCGCATTCTCAATCAGGTGAATATCTTGTTTCGAGAGCTGATAT
>JAAELM010000552.1 GCA_024226635.1 Oceanicoccus sp.
AATTATAGGTATTGCCAGGTAAACCATAAAACATAGTTGTGGGATTTGTTGAGTCAGCAAAACTTCCTCCTGTTCCGCTGGAGATTGTCCATAAACCCTGCCCATTTTGTGGAGTATTGGCCATTAAAACAAATGAATCTCCGGCAATGTCCAAAGAATCAGGTCCTGCATTTGATCGGGTTGGTTGAGGAGTGCATTTCGTGCAACGGACAGAATTGCCGTAATCCTTATCGAAGTAGCTTCTGTAAACAGTCCCCCCAAAGTAGTTCAGTTCCCTGTACAAAGCTTGATTGGTATTGTGCTCAGTAGCACTCCACCAGTCCCCACCTAAGTTAATGCTGTCAAATATTCCATTGCTTTGGCGGAAGCCACCGGGCAATGCAGTGAAACCATAATTATTGGTAGCTGGATTGTCAGGCTCCCAGTGTGTTGTTCCGGTTTCCTTTAAATTACTTCCGGCATCGAAGCCTCGATATCCTGTTTCATCCCATTCAGTGTTAGGATAACCATACTGGCTGTCAACTTCTCCTTCCAGTATTTTCCACTCCTCATCACCCGGTAAATGCCAACCATCCGGACATATTCCTTGTACACCACTCGGAACGCTATCACTGCCTGCTTCACCGGCCATTACTGCCGGCCAGTTGTATAAAACTCCGTAAGTCTGGTAATTGCTTGTTGCTTTGGCATCATTAATTATTGTTCCCTGATAATCATACACATAATAATACGGGTTGGTACCTGATCCTGAATCAGAGGGATAAACGGATGGTAAATAGGCCAGGTTTTCGGTCATCCAGCACTGCTCTCCTATTTGCACGGTTTCGTAAGTTTGGCGGTCACGGTAGTCGATAATGGGGATTCCGCATTGCCAGGGAATATATGTTACGTTCACATTATCAAAAGTAGTATCGCAGGCAGTAAAGATAGCCCATTGCAAGGTATATGCGGTATCTGCTGTTGGTGTAAATAGTGATGCGGGATTGGAAGCATCTGCAATAATTCCGCCCTCACCGCTTAGGATTGTCCACAGTCCTTCGCCCATTTCCGGTGTGTTGGCATAGAGGGTTAATGAGGTAGCTCCACCTTCTACAATGGTGTCGTTTCCGGCATTGGCAACAGTTGGCGTTGCATGGAAAGAGACATTCACCAGATTTGCATTGGTGTCGCAGGAGGTGGTGATGCTCCAGGCCAGGGTATATGCTGAGCAGGGTTGTCCGGTAAAAGTGGCATTGGGGAGGGAGGGATCATCAAAGCTGCCACCGTCACCGCTTTGAACTGTCCATAAGCCTGTACCTTGTTCGGGAGTATTGGCGGCAAGTGTCGCACTCAGCGTACTATCAATAAAAGTCTGGTCATCGCCTGCTATCGCCTGGCTGGGCATGGGTGTGCATGTTCCGCAGACTGAGGACCAGCTATCAATGTAGAAATAGTCAATGCAGTTGGTGGTGATGTTGTGCACGGTCAAGCCATTGTATGGCTCCATAGCATCTATCTCCGCCTGGGTGTATGACTTTATGCCGGTCATAAATGTGCTGCCGCCTGGCGAAAGTGATAATTCATAAACCTGCCCGGTGAGGGTTTGGAGTTCGTTGGTTGTATCACCATCCACCTCAAAAGTAAGATAACCCAAGTCGTTGGTAAACTCACTCACACTGTCGGGTTTGTTATTGATGTAAGCAGCAGCAGCGGTATTGGCCTCGTCCCAATCTGCCTGGCTAAAATCGGCCATATTACTCCATTCACTTCCATTATAGTAATAAAATCCCGTGACGCTATCAGTTTGATAGATCAAAAGGCCCTTAGCAGGATTAACGGGCCTTTCGGCAAACAGGACCCTTGGGATGAGGAGGCCTTTATCAGCGGATATAACATCCAGCATGGCGGAAGGGTCGGGCTCGGAGCCATCGTTGCTGATGGCTACATTTTGGGCCATAGTGGATAAGCTGAGGATGATGATTGATAAAAGAAATGCAAATTTTTTCATAAGTGTGGAAGCATGATGATTTGAAAAATCAATAAACTGGTTTGCTAAGGTATAGAAAAAAACCCACAAATAGCCATTTCATCTGCAAGTATATTTTTTCTGCTGAAGAACGCTGCGGCAGGGATTGGAGTGGCAGCCCGGTGAAGCAACAACTGATGTGGCTTGTTGGCGGACGGAGGCTGACGAAGGAAGCCCACGTACCGCCTACAAACACACAGTTGTTGCAAGCCGGCTACAACGGAAAGCCCTTAAGCCGCCCAAAATGAGATGTTAGAAATTAGAAAACAGAGACCCATTTTTTGATGATGTGGCCGTACAGTCCGGATCTTTTTGGGATGTTTATTTCAAAATCGCCATTTTTAGATCCGTCCTTACCGTAATTTAGCCTGAATTCTTTGTCACTAATATTTTTATGCATTGACAATGATGTAGTTTTCCTTGCTGCCTGGCAGCGGGCGTAAATTCCTTGCAGGTGTTGAAAAGGGATAATTGTATGTTTTCTTTCAATTTTTTTTGTGCTATTAATAGCAGGCTTGTGACAGACCGGGTTTACATCTGAAAATCCTTAACAAAAGGTCAATTTGTCAAAGGGTTTTAACCCTGGAGAATCCCACCTGGGCCGCGAATAAGCCGCAATTCCACAGGGCTAATCCCAGAGGCACCTGACACTGAAGCCTTCCTGCGAAGCGCCGGGGATCTTGGATACGATGCCGAGACTATAACTCAGCGTGTAGTTTTGGGCAGAGTATGACCAGAGCTCGTCAGAAGACAGCCATCTACCTTTTTCCCCAATGCTACCGAAACTACCGGAACCATAGTTTGGGTCGTAAACGCGATAGCCGCCCGGAAGGCCTGAAAAACCGCTGCTGTTGGAAGCTGTGTTATTAGGGGAATCCCAGCGTGGGTGCAGGTCGGGGAATGTACGGGTACTTTTCATTTTTCCACCGGCAACGTTTATTCCGCCCAAATAATCGGTAAGAACCGCCCATTCTACCTGTGAGGGCAAATGCCATCCATTCGGGCAGGCTGTCAGGGAAGAATACCAGTTGTAAAGCACACCATAGTTTTGGTAATTGTCGGTGGCTTTGGCTGCAGCTACGTTTGTGCCCTGGTAGCCATACACATAATAATACGGGATGTTATACCAACCTAAATCAGAGGGATAAACTGATGGCAAATAGGCCAGGTTTTCGGCCATCCAACATTGGTCGCCAATTGCTATGGTTTCGTAGCTGTTTTCATCCCGGGTATCGGTAAATGGCAAACCGCATGGGCTAAAGCTTACGATTATATCATCAAAAGTGGTATCGCAAACAGTAAAGATTGCCCATTGCAGGGTGTATTCCGTACGAGTCAGTCCTGTAAAATGGGCCGCAGGGATGGTAGAATCACCGAAATATCCACCTTCACCACTTACAACACTCCAAAAGCCTTCGCCCATTTCCGGTATATTGGCATTGAGGATTAAGGAGGCAGTATCACCTTCAACAATGGTGTCGTTTCCGGCATAGGCATCAGTTGGCGTAGCAAAAAATGTAATATCAACTAAATCTTTATTTGAACTACATGTATTAGATATTGTCCATGCCAGGGTGTAGATAGTGCAGGGCTGTCCGGTGAAAACGGCATCCGGGAGGGAGTCACCATCGAAGCTGCCACCGTCACCGCTTTGAACTGTCCATAAGCCTGTGCCTTGTTCGGGGGTATTGGCGCCAAGTGTCATACTCAGCGTATCATCAAATGCCTGGTCATCGCCTGCCAAAGCCTTGCTGGGCATAGGCCTGCAGGTTCCGCAGGCCTCAAACCAGTCGCTGGGGAAGTAATAATTAATGCAATTGGTAGTAGCGTTGTGCACGGTAAGGCCCCGGTAAGGCGTTAGGGTATCAATTTCGGCCTGGGTGTACGACTTTATGCCGGTCATAAATGTGCTGCCGCCTGGC
>JAAELM010000553.1 GCA_024226635.1 Oceanicoccus sp.
ACGCCCTGATGATTTAAGGCTAATCTCTGATTTTATGGCGCAAGAGGCGCAAGAATCCCATCCGACAAAAAAGAGCTTAATGGCCAACCTGCAAGTGGCGGAACGACAATTAGCCATGAACAAACGCAGTTACTATTTGCCCACCCTTGCTTTGCAGGGACAAATGGATGAAGTGCTTTGGCGGGGCGGCGATGGCTCCGATCCGCTACCCGGACAGTCATTTAATGATAATAGCTGGAATGTAGCGCTAAACATCTCTTACCCGCTGTTTGAAGGCAACCGCCGTCATATTAATGTTCAAAAAAGTAAAATCCAACAGGATCAGTTAAGCCTGAATATCAAAAATCTGGATAATGCGCTGACTCTTAATATCCAGGCAAACACCCTGCAATTATTATCGGCAATGACCAATATTGAATTTGCCAAGAAATCTGCCGAGAGTGCGGGCAAAAGTATGGAGTTGGTGCAAAATGCCTATAAGCAGGGTGTTGCAACACTAACCGATCTACTCAATTCTCAGCAAGCGGCCTTAGGGGCGAAACTAGCCCAGTCTAATTCTGTGTACAATTACCTGATTAGTTTTTTAGAGCTGGAAGGTAGCGTTGGTTATTTGCACATGCTGGCAACGGAAGATGAAAAACAAGGCTTTATGGACCGCTTAAACCAGTTTATACTAGAGCACAAAAAAGAGAATTAAGCTGATAGCGGCATTTGAATGTTAAGGCAATCTAAGCTTTTAACATTACCTAGTTAATAGCGAGGAAAA
>JAAELM010000554.1 GCA_024226635.1 Oceanicoccus sp.
ATCGCCACCTATTCTATCTTTAATGGCCTTTGTGGGCCGTTCTGGGGGCGTTTAAGTGACCGTTTTGGCCGCAAGCCTATTATCCTGATTTGTTTAACGGGCGCGGCAATTTCCTATATTGGCCTGGCCTTTGCCACCACGCTAACCGCAATTTATTTCTGGCGCGCCTTTGGCGGCTTGATGGCGGGTAACTTTGGTGTGGCCTCTGCCATGATCGCCGATCTGACTACCCCAAAAAATCGCGCCAAAGGCATGGGGATGATTGGTGCGGCTTTTGGTCTGGGTATGGTGATTGGACCAACTCTGGGCGGTATTTTAAGTGGCAATGGCGAGTCTTATACTCTTCCTTTCTTTGTTGCCGCCGGTCTTTCAACGTTGGCCATTGTTGCCGGTTTCTTCTTGCTTGAAGAAACCATCACACTGGAAAAGCGTGAAGAGCATACCGCAGAGCAAGCCAAACACCAGAAAGTGTCTTTGCTTGCCATGCTAAAAGAAACTCATAACACCATCCTGGCTTCGGTATATACCCTACATAACACTTGCGTTAGCATGATCAGCTTCCTGTTTCCGCTATGGGTGGCCAGCTTATTGGATTGGGGGCCGCGGGATGTCGGTATCGTATTTGGTATTCAAGGTTTGGTAATTGCCGTTATTCAGATGAAGGCCATTGGTCCACTATCTATTCGTATGAGTGAAATCAACGTCTTGATAATGGGTATCAGTTTTGCCTGTTTGGGATTTCTGGTTGCAGCTTTTGCCAACACAATGCCCTTTATGATTTTAGCCTTTTGTATGACGGTGACGGGTTGTTCGCTTTGTCTGCCGATGCTTAATTCTATTACCTCTAAACGCACACCTTTGCGCTTTCGCGGACAGATGATGGGAACAACCACCTCCATGTCAGCCTGGGGACGGGTAACAGGCCCGTTACTGGGCGGTGTTGTATTGCATTTCTATGGCTTCTCAACCGCCTGGTTGGTGGCACTGGCTTTGTGTACTTTTTATTTGGGCTGGGCCTGTAGGCAGCCAGCTGCCTCCGAACAGAATCCTTAAACTAGGCTAACAGCGCCTTATGCGCATCAACACTTAAGCGAGGGCCATAACCAGAAACAACCTGGGCCGCCGCCTTGCTTGCCAGGTCACCGGCTTGCGCAAAAGACATGCCGTGGGTAATACCGTAAATAAAGGCTCCGGCAAACATATCGCCTGCGCCATTGGTATCAACCGCTTTAACCGCATAGGGTTTGATAGTGATTAGCTCATTACCATCAAACACTACAGCGCCGTCTGCTCCAAGTGTGATGGCAAATGTTTTAGCCACTTGTTTAATCGCTGCAATGGCTTCGTCAATATTTTGCGTTTCAGCCCAGCCTAACGCTTCGTCTTTGTTGCAAAATAAAAGATCAACACCTTCGCCAATCATTTCCTGTAAGCCGGGCTTAAAGAATTGCACCATACCTGGATCAGAAAGGCTGATAGCCGTTTTAACATTACTCTGCTCTGCCAACTGGCGCGCTTTGATGGCGGCCGCACGACCAGTGTCAGAAGTCACCAGGTAACCTTCAAAGTATACGTACTCCGAATTGACCAAAGCGGCTTGGTTAAGGTCAATGTCTGACAAGGTTTCACTCACACCCAGGTAGGTATTCATAGTGCGTTCAGCATCCGGTGTGATCATTACCAGGCATTTACCGGTAATACCGTCAACTTTGTCGCCGTCGAAATCGGTATCTACTCCGGTCACTTTTAAATCGTTCAAGTAAAAATCACCATTTTCATCATTGGCGACTTTACAAGAATAGTAAGCGCTGGCACCAAAGCTGCTGGCCGCTACAACGCTATTACAGGCGGAACCACCGCTGGTGCGTTTTGAATGGACTAAGTGGCCTTTCAGGTTATCGATCAGTTCATGCTGACGGTTTTCATCAACCAATGTCATCAGGCCTTTTTCAATTTGAAAGGTGTCCAGATCACTATCAGTAACGTCAATTTCGGTATCCACTAGTGCTGCACCGAGTCCATATACGTGGTATTTCGCCATTTTTTTACTCTCGTTAATTGATTTAAATGTTATAGGACTTTTTACTGTCCTTCTTTACATAATTTAGAATAGAAACAGGCACGACTTTGCTAGCCTCAAAACCTTCAATTTCCCTTCTTTCTATCAAATGGTCCAAACGCCGCTCAATCGCGCAGAGTCGTTTGAAATCATCTTTAGAAACTAAAGAAACCGCCTCACCACTGGCACCCGCCCTACCGGTTCGGCCTATGCGGTGAATATAGTCATCGTCGTCATCGGGTAAGTCATAATTTACCACTCGGTCAAGGTCATCAATATCAATACCGCGGGCCGCAATGCCTGTGGCGACTAAAATGCCAATGGCGCCGGATTTAAAATCCGCCAGAATTTGTGTGCGCACAGCCTGACTTCTGCCGCCGTGAATTGACTCCGCTTTAATACCGCGCTTTTCCAGCTGGCTAACTAACTTAGCGGCGCCGTGTTTGGTGCGAATAAAAATTAATGCCTGTGTCCAATCATAGGTTTTAATCAAATGACTCAATAGCGCCGACTTAGTATCTTTATCAACGGTAATTAACCACTGCGAAATATCGGGCTTGGCGCTGCTATCGGCAATCACCGAAATTTCAACCGGGTTTTCAATCGCAGTTCTGGCTAAGGAGCGTACCTCTTTTGATAAGGTGGCAGAAAACAACAGGTTTTGCCTTTGTTCGGGCAGGTGACTAATGATCTTATTGATATCCTCAATAAAACCCATATCCAGCATTCTGTCGGCTTCATCTAAGACCAACACATCTAACTCATCAAAATATAGCGCCCGTTGATGGGCCATATCTAACAGTCTGCCTGGGGTGGCAACGAGAATATCGACACCGTAAATAAGGCCGTGCTTTTGTGGTTCCGCATCAACTCCACCAACCATCACCATCGAACGTAAATTAAGATGCCGGCCATAGTCGGCAATATTAGCTTCGACTTGCATTGCTAACTCACGGGTAGGTACAAGGATTAAAGCTCGAATACGTTTGCCGCGTAGCTTACGCTCACCGCCTAACGATTGCAGGATCGGCAAGACAAAACTAGCGGTTTTCCCGGTACCTGTCTGGGCGGTGGCCAGAAGATCCCTGCCTGCCAACACAGCGGGGATCGCCTGCTGCTGAATAGTCGTTGGCACGGTATAACCTTGCTCGCTAACGGCTTGCACAATAGGGTCACTTAATCCAAGTTTGGAAAATG
>JAAELM010000555.1 GCA_024226635.1 Oceanicoccus sp.
CAACGCTGGTTTCATTTATATCCCGATGTCAGCGGACATGAAGAGGTATTGCACTGGACCCGCTTTTCCCAAAACTGGAATTCCCGCTGTGCTGAATGTCACTCTACTAAGCTGCAAAAAAACTATGATGTCAGCTCCAATAGCTACCAGACCACCTGGTTTGAAATTGATGTAGCCTGTGAGTCCTGCCATGGAGCGGGTAGCCAGCATATTGAATGGCTTAACAGTAAAGACGATAACAAAGGGGATAACAAAGGTTTGCTAACTGACATCCGTTCCGATGGACAGTGGCAGCGTTCGCCGGGTTTAAACACTGCCGCCAAGCACGGTGCCAGTCGTGCCCATACCGACCAGCAAATTAACAGCTGTGCTGGATGCCATTCCCGTCGCTCTATCATCGGTGAGGTTGATAATAAAACCCCTCAAGGTAAAGAGCTGCTAGATACCCATCTATCCCGTTTAATAGAGTCTCCTCTATATCATGTTGATGGCCAGATTCTTGATGAGGTTTATGTCTATGGCTCTTTTGTGCAAAGCAAAATGTACCAGCGTGGCGTGGTATGCAGTGATTGTCATAACCCTCATAGCCTCAAATTAAAAGCACCCGATAACCAGGTCTGCGCTCAATGCCATAATCCTTCAGTGTTTGATCAACCTGAGCATCACCATCACAACAATACCAGTGAAGGCTCACAGTGTGTTAATTGTCATATGCCAGAAACCACTTATATGACCGTAGACCCTCGCCGTGATCACAGCCTGCGCATTCCCCGTCCCGATCTATCGCAAAGCTTGGGTGTTCCCAATGCCTGCAACCAATGTCATACCGACAAAGAGACCGACTGGACACTTGCCGCTTTTAAACAGTGGTATCCAGACCGTATAGAACATGCCAGTTTTGCACCATTAATATATGCGGGCGAGCAGGGCGCGGCACAGGCATTACCGCAGCTATCTGCCCTGGTTGATGATGAGTCTATGCCGATTATGGTTAGGGCCTCTGGTTTGCAGCTATTAAGAAATTATCCCAATCAATATGCGGTCAATACCGCATTGCTACAATTAGAGTCATCCAGCGCCACTATGCGTCTTGCCGCTATTGGGGTGATTGAATTACTACCGGAACAGCAACGTATTCGCCATCTATGGCCATTAATGAGCGATCCGGTCAAAGCCATCAGACTGGAAGCCGCTCGATTATTTGCGAGTATGCTGGTTAGTCACAATGTTGTCTTGCAGCCCTCACAAAAGCAAACAGTGCAGGCTGCGGTTGATGAATATATAGCATCAATACAACTCAATGCCGATACCCCCGCTGGCCAAATGCAGTTAGGTGTGTTGTACCAATCCATGAATCAATGGGGGCTAGCTGAACAGGCTTACCAGCAGGCACTACTGATTGAGCCTCACTATATTCCGGCATTGTTGAATAGGGCGGATCTCTTTCGCGCCAAAGGGCAGGATCAACTAGCTCTGCCACTGTTGGAAAAAGCCATACTCATTGATGCTAATAATGTTTCAGCTAATTATGCAATGGGCTTGCTGATGATCCGCTTAAAGCAGCTTGATAAAGCCACGGCTTATCTTGAGGTGGCCGCTACACAGGCTCCTGATATTGTCCGCTATAGCTATGTTTATGCGGTTGCCTTGTTTGAAAGTGGTAAACGGGATTGGGCCATTACAATGCTGAAAAGGGCTTTACTGCGCAGCCCCGGCAATACCGATATTCTCTCGGCACTGGCCAGTTATTTGGATATGCAGGGGCGCAAAGAAGAAGCGCGGCAGTATTCCGCGCAATTACCGCAGAGTAGCCAATAATATTCCAAGCCACAGCGATGGATGCAAACACTGTGTTAAAAGCACTGTGTTAAAAGCGGCAAAAGCGAATTGTTGGATAATTTGGAAAGAGGAGCCGCACCAATGCTAATGAGCATCTATGCAATTTAACATAATATACATTATGCGAAGCTTCTTATGGTGGTAGATACAAACCAGAACAGCTAAGTAGATCCTACTTCTTGCGATGTAAGCCGATCAAACCTACCAGTGCCGAGCCAAACAACCAGGCTGCACCAGGTACCGGTACTTCACTGGGCTGTACTGACAAACCGATAAGTTGTGCTTTTTTCTGAATTGTTGCACTGTCGCCTAGCTCAGTAGTCACAGCGCGTAAATTGTTTTGAACTTGGACGACAATACTGGTATCACTTCCCCAGCCAGCAATCGCTGTCAGATCAACAGCCGCGATTGCACTCCACTCAGTCAGGGCACCTACAGTATCCATATTCCCTGCAGCAAATATTTGAGAAGTGTTCAGCGCAACATCAGGAAGGCCGGGAATTAATAAAGGATTGGGACCAACTTTTGTATTACTGGTTACCTGAAGTCGTCCATTTGCCTGAACCTCTGCACTGGACCCAAACAGTTCATAATCGCCCACTTCGACAAAGGAAATGCTTCCAATTTCATAAGAAAAGCCATCTAAAACCTGAATTTGAATATTTAGGACATCTGAAGTTATTACAGCACCATCCAGATTCGTGGCTTGCGCCCCAAAATTAGTTGGTAAAAAGTAAATACTATCGCCAACAACACCAGCCGAGCCAAATAATGTGCTGTCGTCAAAAGTAAAACTGACGTTATCTCCATTCAGGGTGACAGTGGCAGCTTGCGAGCTTGCAGCTGCTAATGAAATTATAAGAGCCGCCAAGGCTGGAATTTGTTTCAACATGAGGGATGTATCCCAATGATTAATTTTAATTATATTATGTATATTATATGACCAGTTGGAATAAAAAGTCAATGTGACGCTGAAATGGATGGGCCCTTATCGGCCCCAGCTTCTCCCATAAATTTAATATCAAGGGCAATAATACCGCTTTTTTTCTTCAGCGAAGTACCAGCCAACTTGCCGCCATCTACAATTAATTACTTTAAAAGCTTGCAGGATATAGCTCACTGTATATAATCACAGAGCTGTATATAAAAACATATAATCAGTTTAAGGCACACTCAAGCATATTTAAGCAAATATAAGTCAAACAGGAAGGCACTATGACCAAGCTGACACAACGACAAAGCGAAGTACTAGCAGTAATCAAGAGTCATATTGACGAAACAGGCTTCCCCCCTACCCGTGCTGACATTGCCCGTGAGCTGGGTTTTAAATCCGCCAATGCCGCTGAAGAGCACCTCAAAGCCCTGGCCAGAAAAGGTGCTATTGAAATGATTGCCGGTGCCTCACGGGGTATTCGCATTCCAGATAGTGAAGAAGAAAAAGGTATCCCCATTGTTGGCCAGGTAGCCGCCGGTAGCCCTATTACCGCGCAGGAACATATTGAAGACTATTGCGAAATGCCCCAATCGTTTTTTAGCCCACAGGCGGATTACTTCCTGCGTGTGCGCGGCGACAGTATGATTGATATCGGTATATTTGAAGGCGACTTGCTGGCCGTGCACAAAACCAGTGATGCGCAAAATGGTGAAATTGTGGTGGCACGTATAGATGATGAAGTAACGGTAAAACGCCTGAAGAAAACCCGTAGCAAGCACCAAATACTGTTATTGCCAGAAAATGAAGACTACCAGCCTATCGAAGTGGACCTGCGTCACCAGGACTTTGAAATTGAAGGTTTAAGTGTTGGTGTAGTAAGACGGCAGTAACTCGATTGTCATCCCCGCGAAGGCGGGAATCTACAGTGCTGGGTCCTCGCCCTTAGCGGGGATGACGTTCCTTAGCAGGGGTGGTAAGAAATATCACTTAGTGAAGTACGTGCTCTTCGCTCTCACCGAATACAATTTCACCGTCCTCTTCTTCAAACCTGGCTTCAAGCCTGGCTTCATTTAGATGCGCCGCGGCTTGAATACCGGCCTGAATCATCGCCTTGGCAATATCAATACCCGCATCACCAATATAATCTTTGGACTCTTCAGAGAAGCGAATCTCAACCAGCGGATCTCCTTCTTCATCGGAGCGTTTTAGCACGATTTCGCCATCGGCTAATTGAACAATCTCTAAAAATGGTGACGACACTGCAATTTCCTAACACTTAATTAGATACCACGATGGTATCGTTGGGCAGCTATTCTAACAGCCAGACTTAGGCAGCGAAAGGTGCCCTAGGTCATTTAATAAAGCACACTGTAAATACGATGTTCCCTCGCGACGGACATTTACCACTCTTCAAGCCTTGCACGCTGGTTTTCTATCACCGCACTTAGCTGCTGCCAGTACCGCTTAATCGTTTCGAGCTCTATTGTGCTGTTAGACTCCGGGCTGGAAAAAGCAACTATTTGGTTGTTTTTTGGACGACTAACCACCCTATTAATAGGGCCAATAGCCTGATAGTGAGACTGAAGCTGCTGTAACCAGCTGGCAGAGGATTCCAGCTCGTGTAATTCAAGCGCCTCAGCGGAATGCTGCTCTGCAGCCTCCATTGCCCCTAGCAACTCCTTGGCATCGCTAAAATCAGCCAAAGGGATGGTATAAGCCGTAGCTATTTCGGCCAGATAGGCCTGATAGGTTTTAATTAGGTGAAATACAGCGGACTCACCCAAAGATTGCTCAAGCACTGACTTGGCAATTTCTTCATTGGCCAACTGCTGGCTCAGCCAATCAATATGCAGGCGAGAAAAATAAAGCCGCTGATTAACCACAGGACGTTGTGCATTAGCCATGAGCTAGCTCGCTTTCTTTTTCTTGCTCTTGGTTTTGGTCTTGCCTTCCTGGATTATCCACTTGCCGCCTTCATAAAACGCCTTCCAGCCTGATGGTTTACCATCAACCTCTGTCTGCACGTACTGCTCTTTGGTTTTTCGGCTATAGCGAATAATGGTTTTATTGCCATCCGGATCTTCCGTGGGGGCTTTAAACAGGTGCTTATACTTTGGGTCAATTTCTTTCTTGTGCGGCAAGATCTCTTCCACCAGTGGCGCACGTGTTTCGCGGTTTTTAGGGAAATTACTGGCCGCTAAAAACATACCGGAAGCGCCGTCGCGTAACACGTAGTGGTCATCCACTTTCACACACTGCAATTCTGGCATGGGAACAGGGTCCATCTTAGGTGGCGCCGCTTCCCCATTTCTTAATAGCTTACGCGTATTTTTACACTCTTCATTGGTACAACCAAAGTACTTGCCAAAACGGCCAGACTTCAGCTGCATTTCTGCACCGCATTTATCGCAGTCCAGTACCGGCCCTTCGTAGCCTTTAATTTTGAAGGTGCCCTGCTCTACCTCAAAACCCGAACAATCAGGGTTATTGCCGCAGACATGCAGTTTGCGCTGTTCATCAATTAGATAGCTATCCATCGCGGTATTACAAATTTTACAGCGATGTTTGTTTAACAATAAGCGCGATTCACCTTCGTCGTCGTCATCAACACTGACAACTTCATCACCGGAAACCAGGTTAATGGTACATTTACAACGTTCTTTGGGAGGCAGGGCATAACCTGAGCACCCTAAAAATACACCGGTACTGGCGGTACGAATCTGCATATTACGACCACACTTTGGGCACTCAATATCCGTCTCAGTCGGATCATTGCTGCGCATGCCGCCCTCTTCTGCCCCGGCCGCTTCCAGCTTTTGACCAAAGTCAGTATAAAAATTATTTAACAGAACTTTCCAGTCCAGCTCACCGTCAGCCACTTCATCTAACTGCTCTTCCATCTTGGCGGTAAAGTTGTAATCCAGTAAATCGCTAAAGCTTTCAACCAGACGTTCTGTAACTACATCACCCATTTTTTCCGCATAAAAACGGCGATTTTCAACCCGGACATAACCACGGTCCTGAATGGTTGAAATAATCGATGCATAGGTGGATGGACGACCGATACCGCGTTTCTCTAACTCTTTTACCAGGCTGGCTTCACCATAGCGCGGTGTTGGCTTGGTGAAATGCTGGCTGGGGTCCAGTTTTTGCAGCTTGAGTTCATCGTTAACTTTTACATCCGGCAGGATAACGTCTTCTTCTTTTTTCGAGGTAGGTGGTAATACTTTCATAAAGCCGTCAAAGCGCATGACCCTGCCGCGGGTACGCAATTCAAAATCACCCGCAGTGACTACAATGCTGCTGCTGGTAAATTCCGCAGGTACCATTTGGCAGGCCACAAACTGGCGCCAGATTAATTCATACAAACGTTCGGCATCCCGCTCCATTTTCTGCAACTGGGTAGGTTTGATATTGACATCCGAAGGACGGATGGCTTCGTGCGCTTCCTGTGCACCCTCTTTGCTGGAATAGCTCATTGGGGCTTCAGGTAAATATTTTTTACCGTGATTGGACTGAATAAACTCACGACAGGCACCTACCGCATCGGCGCTCAGGTTGGTCGAGTCAGTACGCATATAAGTGATATAACCCGCTTCATATAAGCGCTGTGCCATCATCATGGTTTTCTTAACGCCAAAGCCTAAACGGGTACTGGCAGACTGCTGCAAGGTCGAAGTAATAAACGGTGCTGAAGGTTTTGACTTGGTCGGTTTGTCTTCACGCTTGCTAACAATAAAAGATTGTTCATTTAAGGAGGCCAATACAGCATCGGTTTGCTCTTTATTGGCTGGACGG
>JAAELM010000556.1 GCA_024226635.1 Oceanicoccus sp.
GGTCATAACGCAGCGCGCCGTGTTATTTCTGATTTTAAAAAGAGGTAACGCTTTTAGATTATAAAAGCTTTGTTCATAAAAAGCATCCATTAACCTGCCCGAAGATACTCAGGGCAATGTGTTTAGCCACTTGGGCTGCTACCTTAACATGGGGTAAAAATTGGGCTTACAAACCGAAGAAAGGCTATAGGAGTTACAATATCTGAGAAACCCGATTTTTAAGCTGTCCCGCCTTATGTTGGCAGCCTCAAATTTTATAACTTTAACAATTTAAATAAGGAGGAAAAATGGCACAAGAAAAACTGGACCCGGAACTCTTAAGGCGTATCAAGCTTGTCGAGGACCCCGCCTATGAGGGGCAACCCTTGAACAACAAAGACTATGCAGCTTTGGTTATTGTCGGAATTATAATACCTTTTCTATTGATGGTGTGGGGGTGGTCGCTATGAATAACAATGGAATGGAAGGTCGTGCAATTCGTGAGGCAATTGAAGGTACCTGGCCCGTTTTGCCGGGTGAACGCAATTGGGGCGCATGGGGGCTAACCGCTGTTGCCATCAGCGCGGGTGTGGCAGCCTGGAGTTATATGATTGGCGGGTTTGTGGCATACTATCTGGATGCTAAGATGGGTACTGTCGCTATGATTTCAGGTAGCCTGGTGGCCATGTTTTTTGTTGTAATGGCAACGATTCCCAGCAGTGTTAGATATGGGATTGACACAATCACTGCAAGTATACCCCAGTTTGGCACGCGGGGTTCTTACTTTGCCATATTTCTGCAATACGCCTCGATTATCGGATGGAACTGTTTGCTTCTGATTTTACTTGGCCGGGCAACCGGCGGTATTGCTTTGGAAGCCGGCTGGATCGGAAAGTCAACCGTCGGCTTTGTTTCAGTGTTAGGCTCCCTAACGGCAATAACCCTTTCATGGCTGCTGTTAAGAAAGGGTGCGGAATCCATTCGGAACTACTCCTACTTTATCGCCATCATTGTCACGGTGCTCGGTCTGTGGATATTATACAAACTGGTGGTCGGTGTGGGTCTGGCTGCAATTTATGCGGCAAAACCGCTGGCTTCTTCAGGCGATCGTTTGTGGGATTATACAGCCGGTTTTGAAGTATTGGTGGCATCCGTATTGTCATGGTGGCCTTACATGGGCGGGATTGTTCGTATGGTGCCCAGCGCCCGTATGGCCGTATGGCCGGCCATGTTGTGCATGGGCCTGCCAACTGGTGTGATCAGTCTGATCGGCCTTTTTTCCGCGCTGGCAACCGGTGATTCCGATCCGACCGCCTGGCTGATTAAATTCGGCGGTATCAAGTTAGGTGTTGTCGCCCTCATCTTTCTATCTATGGCCAATATCGGCACTGCCGTGGTCGGCGCTTATGTCGCTTCCATCGGCCTGAAACAGATTCCTGTTTTCCAGAAAGGTATTACCTGGAACTGGATTACTTTTATTGTACTCCTGCCAGTGGCTTTAATCGCAGCATTTGTGCCTGGCTTTTTCTTTGACAACTCAGGCACTTTCTTTGCTTTCCTGGGCGTATTTTTCGCACCGGTTTGCGGTATCCAAATTGCAGATTATTTCTTCCTTCGGAAACAACAACTTAATATCAAGGGGTTATATGAAACCCATGCGGGATCGGCTTACTACTTCCTGGGCGGAATAAATCCAGCCGCATTTCTTGCGGTTATCACCGGTTTTTTCTGTTACACGAATCTATTGAACCCGGTTACATACGAATCTAGCAGCCTGTTTAAATATATCAGCGCTTCAGTTCCGGCACTGGCAGCTAGCTTTGTTGTTTACTACGGAATCACCAAACTGTTTCTGGTAAACTCAAAGATAGGCGACTATGCTGAAAATAGTGCGGAGACTGCCGGCGGCAATGGATGATTTCTAATGGATTGTGATGGAACAGGGTGTCAGTGTTCAGGTGTCAGGGTGCGCTGGCCAAATACCTGACACCTGAAACCTGACACCTGAAACCAAAATGCATGAAAGATTCCCTTAATTCGGTATATTTTTATTTGGAAATCACCCTAGTTTATCCAGCATACGCACGCAAGCTGTGAAATTCACA
>JAAELM010000557.1 GCA_024226635.1 Oceanicoccus sp.
CATTAGTATACTGGCTACATTTGGTGTAGTAATAAGCACCTTTATAGTTGGCGGCTCTGCCTTGATAGTTTTCTCGTTTATTGGGATTAAGTTGCCATTTATTTACTGCTTGCTGTTCGGAAGTCTTATAGCGCCAACTGATCCAATAGCCGTAATCGGCATTCTCAAGAAAGCAGGTGTTCCCAAAAGCCTTGAGACCAAGATTACCGGCGAAAGTCTGTTTAATGATGGTGTGGCAGTTGTTGTATTTCTGGTTATTATGGGAATTATCGCGGGAGGTCATGACGTCACAGCCGGGCACATAATGCTCCTTTTTATAGAAGAAGCTATAGGCGGAATATTTTTCGGATTTGCGATTGGCTGGGTAGCATACTTGATGCTGAAGAGTGTAGACAATTATCAGGTTGAAGTGCTACTCACGTTAGCACTGGTCATGGGCGGTTACTCCCTCGCACATGCCATCCACGTTTCAGGTCCTATTGCTATGGTGGTTGCAGGAATATTTATTGGCAACAGAGGACGCCTCTTTGCCATGAGTGAAAAGACCAGGGAACACCTGGATTCTTTCTGGGAATTAATGGATGAAATATTAAATGCTGTCCTTTTCCTGCTAATAGGCCTTGAG
>JAAELM010000558.1 GCA_024226635.1 Oceanicoccus sp.
AAGGTTGTTATCAAGCTATCCCAAGCAATGGAATAGCTAACTCTAACAATAACTAAGCGTCTTTATTTAAAGACATAACAAGAAAAAGGAACGATTATGCGCAAGCCAGATCTAGCTGCACAAATTGCCGATAAGGCCGATATCCCCCTCGACAAAGCCAACGATGTGCTGTCAGCCATCCTTGATGAAATTACCAATTCCCTGAGCCGTAAAGAGTCCGTTAGCCTGATTGGCTTTGGTACTTTTGAAACTCGCCATCGCAATGCCCGCACCGGCAAAAACCCTCAAACCGGTGAGCCAATCCAGATTAAAGCTAGCAACACCGTAGGCTTTAAGCCTGGTAAGGCCTTAAAAGAAGCGTTGAACTAGCAGCTGCTCTTGAACGACAACGAAAAACGGATGACATGAGAGTGTTGTCCGTTTTTTTTTACCAGAACGTCATTCCCGCGAAGGCGGGAACCCAGCACTGTAGATTCCCGCCTTCGCGGGAATGACGGAACTTCTATGATAGAAACCAGCCTAGCCGCCCAACAAACTCGCCAATGGCTTGAAACCATTGTGGTGGGTCTAAACCTTTGCCCCTTCGCCGGCCCCGTACTCAAGGCCGATGGCGTGCATATTGACGTATGCCCAGCCGAACAAGACCAGGCCATCATAGCGGCAGTGTTAGAACAGCTAGACCAACTGCAACAAACTGACGAAAGCACAATAGCCACTAGCCTGCTAGTATTCAGTAACGGCTTGAAGGACTTCGACCAATATTGGTCATTAGTTGAAGTGGCCAACGAATTATTACAGCAGGTAGGTTTAGAGGGGGTGATTCAAATTGCCAGCTTTCACCCCGATTACTGTTTTGAGGGTGTGCCCGAAGAGGATGTGAGCCACTATACCAATCGCTCACCTTATCCGATGTTACATTTTATTCGCGAAGCGCAGCTAAGCCGGGCGTTGGGAAACTATCCACAGCCAGAATTAATACCTGACAATAATATTCGTAAACTACAAGCCCTGGGCAAGCCGGCCCTACTCAAATTATTAGCAATGGAATCAACTTCATGAAGCTTGCACTACATTGGCAAATTTTAATCGCAATTATCGCTGCAATCATTGCGGGAATAATCACGGGAACCGATACCAGTATTTTGGGTATTAGCTTTTACGCTATTTATGCCTTTGTCGGCACCTTATTTTTAAACGCTTTAAAAATGATTATCGTGCCCTTGGTGATGTCTTCCATTATTACCGGTATTTCTGGCATTGGTAATAGCGAAAACCTCGGTCGCCTTGGTGGCAAAACCATTTTGTTTTATGCCACCACCAGTTTGCTCGCCATCTTAGTGGGTCTTGTTTTAGTTAACATCACCACCCCCGGCCTGATTGATGGCCAAGCAGCCGGTGACCAACTGAACTTAGGCACCGATGCTAACGAATTAGCTATGGTGGTAGAAAAAGTAGAAGGCAAAGGCGCCAGCGATATTAGCGATGTGTTTTTACGTTTGGTGCCGACTAACGTCGTTGCCGCTGCAGCCGGTGGTCAAATGTTAGGTTTGATCTTTTTCTCCCTGTTATTCGGGTTTTTTATCACCCGCATTGATAAAGATAAAAGCGATGTGTTAAAAAACTTTTGGCAAGCGGTGTTTGATACCATGATGCATATCACCATGTGGGTGATGAAATTTGCACCGCTGGGTGTATTTGGTTTGGTGGCAAAAACCGTAGCGGCAACGGGTTTTGCTGCGTTCTCACCGCTATTAATATTCTTTGTTACGGTGGTTGCAGCCTTAGGCATCCATGCCTTTATCACCTTGCCCATATTATTACGTGTTTTGGGCCGGGTCCGCCCCGGTACATTTTTTAAACAAATGTCACCGGTGATGCTCACTGCATTTTCCACCGCTTCCAGCTCTGCAACACTGCCAGTAACGTTGGAGACTGTTGAAAAAGACATCGGTGTGTCCAACAAAACCACCAGTTTTGTATTGCCACTAGGCGCAACCATTAATATGGACGGCACCGCCTTATATGAATGTGTAGCCGCCATGTTTATTGCCCAGGCCTATGGATTAGACCTAACCATCGTGCAGCAATTTACCATTGTGTTAGTGGCTTTATTAACTTCCATCGGTGTTGCGGGTATCCCCGCCGCCAGTCTGGTAGCGATTACAGTCATCCTTGGCGTTATTGGTTTGCCGTTGGAAGGCCTTGGCTTGCTGTTAGTCACTGACCGTATCCTGGATATGATGCGTACAGCGGTAAATGTCACCAGCGATTCCGCCGGTGCCGTAATCATTGCCCGCTCAGAAGGCGAGCAGACCAATATCGCATCCTAGCTCGAAAGCCCCCGTCATTCCCGCGCAGGCGGGAATCCAGTGCTGTAGATTTCCGCTCTGGCGGAAATAACAGCATAAGCATGCAGGCTGGATTCCCGCCTGCGCGGGAATGACGTCCGTTTTTTGGCGCCCCCTCCAATTAGCTTCTATATTCCGCTTTTTTAGCGGCAAAACTCCGTCAGCCACGGATTAAAAAGTGACTTAATACCACTCATGTAAAAATAGTTTGTCGTTATTTATCAATAAGATACAGGCCAATTCTAGCCTTGTTTATAAAGTTGGCCCGCCGATTGCTTTAGTACTGGTATTGAAGCAAAAACAAATCAGCCACAAGGGGCAAGACATGCTAAACAACTATATCGATAGCCTACAAAGCAGCATCATCTGGGCACAGCAGCAAGATGATATCGATGTATTGTGTTTGGCCCGCGACACTATGAATCAACTGATGGACTTCGTGACTACGCTACCCACAGCGGACCAAATGCAAGCTCATCAAGATATTGAAGACGTACTACCCATGGAATGGCCTTTATGGATGGAAGCTTGCCGCTATGAAGATGGCGCGTCTAACAAACACTGTGATGCCACGGTGCACTAACTCACTCGAGAAGTTAGCTCAGCATGTTGGGGCGGTTTATCCGCCCCTTTTTTTTGCCTGCCAGACAGTGGTATCGTGTTGCCAAATTCTACCGACCTGAACAAAACTTATAATATGCCTGACCAGCCACTGATCGTTTCCGATATCCAGGAAGACCAACACACCTTACAACAACGATTTCAGGAGTGGGGTTATCTGCATTTTAAAAACTATGTGGCAGCCGTGCAGTGTGATCAACTTTTGCAGGATTTTTTGGCGGTACTTGAGCCTTATATTGGTTTTGATAAGAGCCGGCACAAACCGATATTAGTGGGCGATGGGTTTGGCGAAACCGACCCTATCTGGGACGAAGTGTATCCAAAAATGCAGGCACTGGAATCGTTCCATAGTTTTTTTCATTCACCGGCTATCGAATCACTAATGGAAAAACTTCAGGGCAAAGCCTGTTTTGTTTATCCGATTAAAATGGCGCGCATCGCCACTCCCAATAATCTCGGCTTTGAAACACCACCCCACCAGGACGCTCACTCACACAATGCTGGCCCGACTATGGCAGGCATTTGGGTAGCCCTGCATGATGTCAATGACCAAATGGGCCGCTTAAAAATATTACCCCGCTCCCATAAAAAAGGTGTTAGAAAAATTGGCTCAGCCGATGGGGTAGGGGGTGTGCAGTGTGAAATTTTTCCCGATGAAACAACGTGGCATGTTTCTAATGTGGAGCAAGGAGATGTGATTCTTTTTCACTCCTGCACTATTCACAAAGCAGAATCGAATACCGCCAAAGACCTGGTAAGGATTAGCGTAGATACCCGCTTTTGTGATTATGGCGCGCCGGTGTTTTCAACCAATCTGGAACCGCATCATGGTTGGCGCATCGAAGGTTTAAATTGGGAAAGTATTTATCAACATTGGCAGGGAAAAGAATATCAGTATTACTGGCGAGATTATCCAAACCTGTTTTAATTATAATGCGTTAAATGTTCTTACTAAATACTTTTGAATTGCGCTGCAAATTATAGAGCTGCTTTTTCTTTTCCGGCAACTGCTGCTGCGTAATTTCCACAAAACCCAATTCCTGAAACCAATGCGCAGTTTGCGTTGTCAGTACAAAAACACTGGCCAACTGCTTTTCCCGTGCTTGCATTTCCAGGGCAGCTAATAATCTTTCACCTCTATCTTCACCTCTGTAATCCGGGTGAGTGGCTACGCAGGCAATTTCTCCTGAGGCAGACTCTTCATAAGGATAAAGGCCTGCGCAGGCAACAATCATCCCGTCTCTTTCAATAACAGTAAACAGATTGATCTCGTTTTCCAGTAATTCACGCGAACGTTTTACTAGCGAGCCTTCAGCTTCAAGGGGTTCAATTAATTCTAATATACCGCCTACATCTTCAATCGTAGCAGTGCGCAATTGCTCATAGTGATCTTGCGAAATTAATGTACCAGCGCCGTCTCTGGTAAATAGTTCTTGTAGCAATGCACCATCGTCGCTGTAGCTAACACAGTGGCAGCGGCTGATACCGTTTTCACCGCTGGTAGCAATAGCTCTTAGCAAGCTGGCGGTTTCCGGGTCATCGCTATGATCGAGCAAATATTTTATTTCACTCACTGAGCAGTTTTGAATTAAATCACCACTGGTATCCAGCAGGCCATCCTGCGCAGAAAAAACAATCAGCTTATCAGCCTGCATCGCAATGGCCGACTGTGTGGCTACATCTTCCAACGACAAATTAAAGACTTCACCCGTCGGTGAATAGCCGGTAGGCGAAAGTAACACAATAGAGCCATCATCCAGTTGTTTTGCAATGCCCTGAGTATCAACTCTTCTAACCATTCCGGTATGTTCATAATCAACACCGTTGCGAATGCCAATAGGTTTTGCCACCACAAAGTTACCGGAGCACACTCTGATTTGTGCGCCATGCATGGGGGAGTTGGCCAAGCCCATGGTTAACAGCGCTTCAATTTGTGCCCGCACAGAACCGGCGGCATCTTTAACGCATTCCAGTGTTGGGCCATCGGTAATGCGAATATCGTTTTCGATCCGCGAGCTGATCCCCCTGAGGGCAACACGCTCTTCAATTTGTGGCCTGGCACCATGGGCCAGAATAAGCTTTACCCCAAGGCTGTTAAGCAAAGCGATATCGTGAATGATATTGGCAAAATTCGGATGCGCCACCGCATCACCACTAAACATCAGCACAAAGGTCTTCCCTCTATGCGCATTGATATAGGGCGCTGAGTTACGGAACCATTTGACGTAATCTTTTGTGGGCATGGTGTTTTTTATATTGGGTGAATTAATCGTTGGCTTATTGTGGGGCCTAATGAGTATTAGGGCAAGAGGCAGCCTGGATTCCCGCCCCCGCGGGAATGACGTGGGGGGCGCGGGAATGACGTTAGAGACAGAATCGGCCGATCAATTGCGCGAGCAAATCCACCGCCGGTTGTACCTGGTTGAGCGCCATATATTCATTAGGTTGATGCGCCTGATCAATAGAGCCGGGCCCCATCACAATCGTCTCCATCCCTAACTGCTGTAACAGCGGCCCCTCAGTAGCAAAGGCAACCGACTCGGCACTATGCCCCGTCAGTTGTTCCGCCGCTTTGACCAAGACAGAATCCGCGCTTTGCTCAAAAGGTGCCAGTGGTTTGATCAGCGACCGTAGGCTGATATTAACCTTAAGTTGTGTGGCCAATGGTTTTAGTCGTTGGGAAATTTCATTAAGTACATCGGCGTTACTCATGCCGGGCAGGGCACGCACATCAAAATGCAATTCACACTGGCCGCAAATTCGGTTGGGGTTATCGCCGCCATGAATACAACCCAGATTAAGCGTAGGGACAGTCACTTTAAATAAAGGGTTGTTATAGCGCTCTTGCAACTCAGCCCGAAAGGCCATTAAGTCCGCCATCACAATATGCATCGCTTCCATCGCATTGTTACCCAAACTTGGGTTCGATGAATGCCCGGCGCGGCCTTCCACTTTGATAGCATTCATCATCATGCCTTTATGCATGCGAATGGGTTTTAAATCCGTGGGCTCACCAATGACCGCAAAGCGCGCTTTGGGTGCGCCCTGCGCCGCCAGTTCCCTTGCGCCGTCCATTGAGCTTTCCTCATCAGCGGTAGCAAGAATAATCAGGGGTTCTTTTAAGGGTTGGTCAAGAAAAGCTTTAGCCGCTTCAATCGCGATGGGAAAAAATCCTTTCATATCCGTTGAGCCAAGGCCGAATAATTTATTATCTTGCTCAGTCAGGCTAAGGGGGTTCATATCCCATAGTTCTTCGTTAAAGGGTACAGTATCGGTATGACCGGATAACACCAGCCCACCAGGCCCGCTACCAAGGGTGGCAATTAAGTTGGCTTTATTAGCTTGTTCAGCCAAAGGAATAATTTCGCAGTTAAAACCAAGGCTACTTAACCAGCCAGCGAGTTTATCAATCACCTGGCGATTGCCGGTATCCCACTGGGCCGAGGTTGAACTGACTGAGATTTCACTGAGTAGCTCGTTCATCATGGTGAGAAGAGGGGGGACTGTAGACATGGTTTATTCCATTGATGGATGTATTACAGAATCATACTACTAAATGCCACTGACACCACCCTTGCTGTGCCCGTCCGAACCCCTCGGCATTCCCGCCAAGGCGGGACCCCAGACTCCATGCTTGTGCTGGTATATCAGCCAGAGCAAAAAAGCACCGCACTAGATTCCTGC